>CAZHOC010001392.1:0-2049 GCA_964534295.1 uncultured Bacteroidia bacterium
GGGTGCAACTGAATCGCCTTACCTTCTACCAGACGTGGCAGGAAGGCCTGAATACCCAAACGGTGCAGCGTCGGCGCGCGGTTGAGCATCACTGGGTGTCCTTTGAGGATGTTCTCGAGAATATCCCAGATCACCGGATCGCGACGGTCAACGAGTTTCTTAGCACTCTTAACCGTTTTTACGATACCACGCTCAATCAATTTCCTAATCACAAACGGCTTAAATAGCTCAGCAGCCATGCTCTTAGGAAGACCACACTCATAAAGGCGAAGGTTAGGACCTACCACGATAACCGAACGACCAGAGTAGTCAACACGCTTACCAAGAAGGTTCTGACGGAAACGTCCTTGCTTACCTTTAAGCATATCAGAAAGAGACTTCAATGCTCGGTTAGAGTCAGAACGTACCGCGTTTACTTTACGGGTGTTATCAAATAGCGAATCAACCGCTTCCTGAAGCATACGTTTTTCGTTACGCAAGATTACTTCAGGTGCTTTAATCTCGATCAGACGCTTCAGACGATTATTACGAATGATAACACGGCGATAGAGATCGTTAAGGTCAGAGGTGGCAAAGCGACCACCTTCCAATGGTACTAATGGGCGAAGCTCTGGAGGAATAACGGGTACGATACGTACAATCATCCACTCAGGGCGGTTTTCCATACGGCGGTTAGCCGAACGGAAGGCCTCAACCACTTTGAGACGCTTAAGTGAGTCATTTTTACGCTGCTGAGATGTCTCAGTAGCAGCTTTTTGGCGCAATGTGTAGGAAAGATCGTCTAGATCTATTGTACCTAACAATGCTTCTAAGGCATCAGCCCCCATCTTAGCGATGAATTTTGCAGGATCATCATCCGGCAACATCTGATTTTCCTTAGGTAGGGTCTCGAGGATATTGAGATATTCTTCCTCCGTAAGGAAGTCCATCTTCTCGATTCCCTCTTCAGCCATAATCCCAGAATTAATTACGACATAGCGCTCGTAATAAATGATTTGATCCAATTTCTTGGAAGTCAATCCTAGGAGATAGCCAATTTTACTGGGAAGTGTACGGAAATACCAGATATGTGCAACAGGAACGACGAGCTGAATATGGCCCATACGTTCGCGACGCACTTTCTTTTCAGTCACCTCTACACCACAACGATCACAAATGATCCCTTTGTAGCGTATTCTCTTGTACTTTCCGCAGTGACATTCGTAATCCTTTACCGGACCGAAGATTCTTTCACAGAAAAGTCCATCCTTTTCCGGCTTATAAGTCCGGTAATTGATGGTTTCTGGCTTAAGAACCTCACCGTTCGAACGGTTAAGGATGGCTTCAGGAGAAGCAAGACTAACGGTGATTCTTTTAAAATCACTGTTGATTTTGGTGTTCTTAGCAACGGGCATGCTTTTACTCCGATATTAAGGCCTAAATAATATTCAAAACCATTACTCCGGTCCGTTTGCGTGTAGCAAAGGGACCGGGTAAAGGATTAGTCCAAGGTTACTTCGAGGGCAAGCCCACGAAGTTCGTGAATCAATACGTTAAAGGATTCAGGTACACCAGGATCAGGTAGTACATCTCCTTTCACGATAGATTCATATACGTTAGCTCGTCCGACTACATCATTATACTTCACTGTAAGCATCTCACGTAGAATGTGTGCCGCACCAAATGCCTCTAGTGCCCACACCTCCATCTCACCAAAACGCTGGCCTCCAAATTGAGCTTTACCGCCCAATGGCTGCTGAGTAATGAGAGAGTATGGCCCAATAGAACGGGCGTGCATCTTGTCATCAACCAAGTGAATCAGTTTCAGCATGTAGATAATACCTACGGTAGTTGCTTCGCTGAAGTGTTCACCAGTTTGACCATTGATCAAGCGTGTCACACCATACTCTGGGAGTTCTGCCTTCTTGAGATACTCATTCACGTCTTCCATAGTCGCTCCATCAAAAATAGGAGTCGCAAACTTTAGTCCAAGTTTCCTTCCAGCCCATCCAAGGATGGTCTCAAATACCTGGCCAAGGTTCATACGAGAAGGTACCCCCAAAGGATTCA
>CAZHOC010001393.1:0-2047 GCA_964534295.1 uncultured Bacteroidia bacterium
CGTGGACACGCCACGCTACATCATCCATGAAGATAGGATGGCCTTGCTTCCGGAGTTGTTAAAGGAGTACGAAGATCAGTCTTGATTGAAGTAGGCAAATACTCTATCCGCTACGTTCTCTCGAATGTCTAGATAAAAAAGATTATAGTCCACAATGTGGTAGCGTTTCCAGTTGATTAAAAAATTGCCAAAGAAGCGCGGTTTATTGATCCACAGCATCCCCGCGTGATTTTGAGCATCTGCAAGCCCTGGTCTTACTTTACCGAAGTTCTTCAAGATCCCTCCTTTATTTTGCTGAGCCGAAACATATACGGTATCCAGTGACCAGCTCAAAGGATTCATATTCAGGGCATTTCCATACCAAAAATCATGTCTGGGTGGGTAATAATCTCTCGCATAGGTATTCCAGGTCAGCCAACACCCAATATCATCTTGCTTCCTACACGGAGGGATTTCCTCAAATGTATTTTTATCAACAGGCATCCCAATAATGTATGCTGCCACCAGCTTTTCTTTAAGGCCTGGGTCGTCTTCAAAAAACTCTTTTAGGAGTGTGATCGCGTGGTTTGTCCCCTGACTATGGGATCCAATAATAATAGGCCTACCTCGATTCCAGTTTTCCAAATAGTAGGAAAACGCAGCCCTAACATCCTCATACGCTATTTCCAGGGCTTTCTCTTTTAAGCCCTCGTTTCCCTGATAGTAAATAGAGAGGTGGGCTTGACGGTAAAGGGGTGCATAAACTCGACCTGAACCATTAAAGACGGTCGCTTGATACTTAATTGTCGAAGTAGCAATGTTTTCATTCAGTTTCTCATCATTTACATCCGCAAACCAGGGGTGGGCGGCGTATTGCTTCTTGGCATAGATCGTTGGATAAATAAAAAAGACATCTACCCCTGCTCCATCTTGGCCATCTTTCAAGGCCCCTTTCCCCGGAACCACATCTGCCATATCATTCACGGTGGGAAGCGCGATCCAATAGTGGCTTTGCGCATAGTTAGGGGGTGATGGCCGCAGGTGAAGGTGTTCCGCTCCATAGTCCCCTTTATAGGTTTTCTGAGCGCAAAGAGAAAGCGAAGCAAGGAGCAACCCAGCAGAAATTATTTTCACTTTATCTCAATATTTGGGTCTACAATTTCATAGTCGTGTGGCTCAAGCATGTGGTGCGGAATGTTCTTCTTAATGTATTCTCCCAATACGTCGATGTAGCGTTTTTTGTCATACTGATTAGTCACCACCAAACCGATCTCACGTGCTTTTGGTTTACCGCTTATGGTCTTGAGATTATCTTCCTGCTCTGCGCTCAACGCGAGAGAAGTCAGCTCTGGCAAGATCGTAACGCCACCCTTGGTATCTACAATCCGTATCAATGCGTCAATGGAATTACTATGATAAATGAGGTTCTTCCCTTCTCTAATAGACTTCAAATCACAGAAGTCATTGATTTGGTCTCTAAAACAATTGCCTTCATCCAAAAGCCAAAGTCGCTCAGATTGAATGTCTTCAATTTCAAATTCAGCATTTGTGTTTGAACCGGCAGTATAGACATAAAACTGCTCATAGAATAGTGGGATTGACTGAATGCCATACACATCTATAGGTGTAGAAATTATGCCTACGTCCAGGTCTCCATTCCGTACATTATTTACCACTTTCTCTGTGATTTGCTCATAAATGATGATTTGGAGGTTAGGGTAGTCTTCCTCGATCGACTGGATAAAAAGCGGCACCAAAAAAGGCGCGAGCGTCGGAATAATCCCTACGGTTAACCTTCCGGAATAGTTGTCCTTCAAATCGGCAGTGAAACTTTGTAATTGCTTCACCCCCGTCATCACTTCCTGTGCCTTCGTCAGAAAAAGCTTTCCATCTTGGGTGATCTGGATAGGGTTGGTGCTTCTGTTGAAGAGCTTGAAGCCAATCTCTTCCTCTAGCTTCTGTACCTGAAGGCTTAAAGCAGGCTGACTTATTTCCAGCTTTTCTGCAGCTCTTTTGAAGTTTCCGTACTTGCTGAGTTCAATAGAGCTGCAGAAAAGCTGTAAATAAG
>CAZHOC010001394.1:0-2046 GCA_964534295.1 uncultured Bacteroidia bacterium
GGGGAGTGGCAAGATTGGTGGTTCATGGGCAAAGGGTTTAGCACAGAGACAAGGGCATTGTTTCAGGTAGGGGCTACTACAACAGGTTGGGCTGATTTTTTCGAAAAAGCGACTTCGCAAGGATTTTCCCCTGAGTCTCTTGTTGAGGTAGGATTAGCTAGGTATAGCAATAAGAGAGAAAAGTATTATGACGTCTTTCGAAACAGAGCCATGTTTCCAATTTGTGATCGAGTAGGAAACGTAATAGCCTTTGGAGGACGTAAATCCGATGATGATCAGGAGCAAACAGGCAAGTACATAAATAGCTCTGAGAATCCACTATATGATAAGAGCTCTACTCTTTATGCGCTACATTTCGCTAAAGACGCGATTAGAGAAAAGAGATTTGCTTATTTAGTCGAGGGGTATACCGATGTAATGGCCATGCATCAAGTTGGTCTAACCAATACGGTTGCAACGTGCGGCACAGCGCTTACCCCCCAGCAGGTTTCTATTTTAAGCCGATTCTGTTCAAAGGTAGTGATCGCTTATGATGGAGATACACCAGGTCAAGCAGCCACTGCTAAAGCCATTAACGTGTTGCTTTCATCAGGGATTGACGCTGAGGTGTTAGACCTTGGCATAGATGATCCCAATGAAATTGTACAGAGGGGTGAGCAAAATCGCTTAAGGGAACCTGCTGTGGATTGGATGCAATGGCTTTTGAAGCACTTGGAGCAATGGTATAATAAGGATAAAGTTGGAGATAGGATCCTTTTTTTCAATAGAGTAAAAGAGACTATTGACCTTCTTCCCTTTGATTACGCTCAGGAGATTGCTATTGGGATGCTGCGTGAGCGACTAGGAATGGAGTCAGATCCCACGCCTAGCGAAAAAAAAACTTCTTCTAGTGGAGATAAATCCCGCGACAAAACTCACGTTCGCTCAAGGGATTGGACTTACTATCAGACACTACAGCGTGCATGTGGCTTTCGTCATGTACCAGATTTTGGTCGGTCGAGTAATGGGGACCTAATTGTAAAGTTTACGGACCTAAGTGGGAAACCTATTAAGTCAGATGGCACAGAATTGACCGCAAACATCACGCGTGGAGAAGTCGTCAATGCCGTCTACATCCCTCGTAACTTACGCGAGTTCAGCTTGCAAGCTGATAGGCCAGACACATCAGGCGTGCCCTTATTCCTCACTCAGGATCCACTGACTGCGTGGGTATTGGATCAAGTTGGAATCTTTTGTTTAGGGCTTACCTATATAAACGGATTTGTAGCAAAGAGAAATAGCAAAAAGCTTCATCCTCAGGTTCGGCAAGTGATGACGCTTGGGTTTAGGCATGTAGTCTACCTGAGCGCGGCTGCTCATGCTTTACCCAAACCAAAGCGAAAGGTTAGCCCATATGAACATGAAGACGCCAGCGCAAAGGCCAGAGATTATGTTGGCACGATGCAGAGCCTTAAAGAAGCATTCGGAGAGGTAAACGCCTATTTTCTCCACCTAAATCATAATATCGAACATCGAGAGCAAGCGGAAATTAGAGCAGTGGAGCATCTCCCTCCATTGTCACTACAGCAGCATCAAGATACTATCAGCTCCATCTTGATCAGTAGACATCTCAAAGTCAATCCCCATAGAACTGATTGGATTGAAACCATGTTGCAAAAGGTTTCAAATCCAGATTTGGGAATCTACAGAGATCTTTTGCAATCCAAGTTCACGCATGAGCTATACAGCATGGTTAACAGACGTGCAGAGCCATCAGCGTTTTTTAAGTGCCATAACATCTCTGACAACAATTTAAACTTCTATCAGAAGGTGATGCGCATCAGTGATGCACAGACCTTCTTTGATTTCCATGGTGCTGGGAAGCTTGGCCTCACTTTCCAGTTTGGTAAGCATATATATGAGGCAGACAGAAACAATCAAGTTGCTATCCGTGAAGAGGCCTTAGATAGTCAGTACATACAAGAAATGGACGGATGCTATTGGGCAGACCAAAAGACCGGTCTCAAACGAATCAGCGATTTTATTTTCCAGCCTCGACTAAAAATT
>CAZHOC010001395.1:0-2044 GCA_964534295.1 uncultured Bacteroidia bacterium
GAGTATAAGCACAAAGCCAAAAATAGGCTCTGTAAGCCCAGAATATAGCAAGGGTACTAAACCCGCCACTGAAAAGAGAAAGACGATTCCCCAAACCGAAGCCTTGAGGTCAAAGCGTTCCGCGCAGCGGTAAACCAACCAAGCGCTACCAAGGCCCAGCCAGACATTGCCCAACATCAAGGCCCGAAAACCAAGCTGGCTGATAGGCGCGGCAAAAAACATGTAAATGGGCTTGGCCCAGAGATCGAAAAAGAAGGCCGGATACTGAAAAGCATATTTGGCAGTCAAAAAATGTTGGATACTGTCGCCTCCATCTCCGGTTCCCGGAACGATCCACACCAAAACGCTGGCTATCAGTGCGATCAGTCCCCATATCCATTTTGCCCATGCCTTGGGTATCTCCATGAGGCCGAAATTATGTCTAAAAAAATAGCCTCACAAACAATTTTTAGGAGGGAATGAGGTTAGCTAAATGTTAAGGTTTCAGGCAAAAGTCAACGATAAAGCTTCCAATAACGTTCTATATTGTATCATTGGGACACCAATTTGTGGGTATGCACATCAATTCTTTACGCTTACTATTACTGTTCTCTGTATCCATTCTCACGATCCATTCATCCTTAGGTCAAACCCTGACCGGCGTGGTGATGGACAAAATCGGTGAATATCCTCTACTCGGCGTGGAGGTGAGCATGGAAGATCGTCCGTTAACGAGTATTACTAACCAAAAAGGTGAGTTTCAAATCAATGATCTCCCGGAAGGCTGGATTCGCCTTGTGGTCGAACGGCATGGATATGATCGTAAGATCGTAGAGGCCAATATGGTAGTCGGTGATACAACTCATATTACCATCAATTTGCTGCCAGCAATGTCCACCATCAACAGAGGGGTGGTTATCAGTGCGCATCGGTATCCCCGAGAAGCAGTTAGAACCGCGAGTGCCATAACAAACTTAGACCGTCAGACTTTTAGACAATACAATCCTCGCACCTTAGCTGATGCCTTAGTTGGCGCACCTGGTACTTGGGTAGAAGAAAGCAATCCGGCTAGCCAATCACTCTATTTGAGAGGATTGACCGGAAATCGAACGCTCTTGATGGTGGATGGTATTCGCGTCAATACGGGTACTTTTGGTCCCAGTCCTAATGCCTATTTGAGTACGATTGATCCTTTTAGTGTAGAACAAGTCGAAGTAGTAAGAGGCTCAGGATCAGTGCAATTTGGCTCAGATGCAATGGGAGGCGTTACCCAGGTCTTTACTCGGACGCCTGGTTTTAGTGGGCAGGGAATCCAAGCTCATGGAGGTGGTACGATGCAGTTTATGGCCCGTGGAATGGAGACTTCCGGTCGTGGGGACTTTCAAATCAGTAGCCCGGTTTTAGCGGTTCATGGAGGGATTTCGGTGCGCTCCTTCGGAGAACGCTTCCCCGGCGATGAAGCAAACGTTCCCCTGCAAGGGACAGACTATAAAGAACGAGCTGGAGACTTCAAAGCCCGTATCAAACTATCTCCTAAGCAGGAATTGACGCTCGCCTACCAGTTTATTCGCCAAACAGAAGTAGAAGATTTTGCCGCCCTGCAATACGAAGGCTTTGAGCAAAACCAATTGCAGCCTCGCCAAAGAGAATTGTCTTACATCCGTTATGGCGCCTACACCGACAATGAGTGGTTCCAGGAAATTCGCGCTACGGTTTCTTTCCAAAGTTACCAGGAAAACAGAATTTCTGTTCCTAGCGGCTTTCAGTACGAATATATTGGCAAAGACCGAGTCAATACGTATGGTGGGAATGTAGAAGTACATTCTCAGCCGGGTTTGTATTGGAATGTGGTTTCTGGGGTAGAATACTATCAGGATCAAGTTTCCAGTAGCCTTACCCGTCGCGCTTTGGGTGCCCAAGATACCGAGCAATTGATGGGGCGGCTACCAGATGGCAGTAGCATGAGCCAAATGGGGATTTACAGCCTTCATACGGTAGACTTACTCAAGCTGAGATTAGGATTTGGGGCAAGAGCCAATCGCTTCCTTCTGCAAGGCAATGATCC
>CAZHOC010001396.1:0-2044 GCA_964534295.1 uncultured Bacteroidia bacterium
TTAGTGAATTGATTAGTCCCATTCTGGGAGAAGGACAGAAAGGTAAGGCCTTGCAGTTTGATGGCCGTAATTATCTAAGTCTTGGCGATGTTGGTGATTTTGAAGAATCTGATCACTTCACTATCAGTGCCTATGTCAAACCCACGAAGAAGCCTGAAAAGCTAGCCGGCGTGCTGGCCAGGCGAAATGGAGAACAAAAAAGACGCGGGTATGAGTTGGTTATGACCCCCAGTGGCCAACTCCAAGCCGGTGTTTATCACGACCGGAATAAGGAAAAGGCCGTAGTGGAAAGTGTTGGCCGTATAGCCATTGGAGACTGGACCCATGTTGCCATGTCCTATGATGGCAGTGGGCGAGCTGCTGGAATCAGTATTTATATCAATGGCATCAAGCAAACCACTCGGGAGCTGTTTGATGAATTGAATCGCAAGAGCATCTTGAACGGGAACGACTTCCTAGTGGGCAACTGGACGCCTCGGCGGGCACGATCTGGTAAGTACCAAGGGTTTGAAGCGGGCTGGATCGATGAGGTAAGGATTTATGATCGAACCCTGAGTTCGGTTGAGCTTGCCACGATGATTGGAAAGGGACAAGCTTATGCCTACCCCACAGTAAAACAAAGTCCCAAACATCTGGCTGCTGTACGAAGCTTTTATCGTAATAATTGGGATGAGACATATAGAACAAAGCAAACTGTACTGGACAGCCTAAGATCCATCTACTTGGAGGTACCCTACATTATGGTGATGGAGGAGATGGAAGAGCCACGCCCCACGCACATCCTAAGTCGTGGAGCATATGATTCGCCTTTGGAGCGGGTAGAGGCAAGCACGCCTTCCACTCTACTTTCCTTCCCTGCGGATGCACCGAAAAACCGTTTAGGGCTTGCGCAATGGTTAACGCAACCCGATCATCCTTTAACTAGTAGGGTAGTGATTAACCGACTTTGGCAGATGGTATTTGGGCGGGGATTGGTTAGTACACCAGAGGATTTTGGGAACCAGGGGGCCTTGCCTTCGCACCCAGAATTGTTGGACTGGTTGGCGGTCACCTTTGTGGAAGACGGTTGGGACATTAAAGCCATGCTGAAGAGAATGGTGCTTTCGGCCACCTATCGTCAATCAGCAGAGCGCACTGCCGAGCTGATAAAGTTGGATCCGGATAACATCCTATTATCCTGTGGACCGTACCAGCGACTTGGTGCTGAAATGCTGAGAGATCAGGCCTTAGCCAGTAGTGAATTATTAAACGCGAAAATAGGAGGGAAGTGGGTGAAGCCGTACCAACCAGCAGGAATTTGGAAAGAACTAGCGAACCAGATCGGTGAGAACAAATACCGAGAAAGTACCGGAGAAGACCTGTACCGGCGAAGTATCTACTCCTACTGGAAACGAACTATTCCTCCTCCGGTCATGCTTACTTTTGATGCCTCAGAGCGTGCAGTATGTGTGGTTAAGCGACAGAGTACGAGTACTCCTTTGCAAGCTTTGGTGCTGTTGAATGATCCTCAGTTCATAGAGGCTTCCAGGGCATTAGCACAGTCGGTAATGCAAGCCGGAACGGATAGGGAAGTTTGGATCAAGTCCATCTTTAATCGCTTAACATCAAGACAGCCAGATGCCTCCGAATTGGATGAGCTTTTGCAGTTGTTAGAAGAGGAAAAAAGTAATTACGAAACAGATCCAACAGCGGCAAAGGCATTGCTGAACCTGGGGGCGTCACCCCTAGACCCATCTCTTGCCACAGCTGATCTCGCCGCCTTGACACTGGTAGCTAATGTTATTCTCAATCTGGATGAAGCGAAAATGCAGTCCTAAGGATTAATCAAAAAAGAAAAGCGAAGCATGAAATCAAAATATAGACCGATACAGTACAGTGGACCTGAACATGAGGCAGCCGTACAAATGAACCGCCGTCATTTTCTTGGAAAACTTGGAATGGGCATTGGTGGTGCAGCATTAGCGAGCCTATTACCATCTTGTGGAAACACAGCCATCCCCTCCAGTATCCCAAAACCTCTTGCGGGTATCCTGAGCGATCCACA
>CAZHOC010001397.1:0-2034 GCA_964534295.1 uncultured Bacteroidia bacterium
GTCGCACCAAAGGTATCTCTTAGTTCTTCGGCATTGATGGACATCCATTCTTCAGAAGGGCACTCATTGACCCCCATGGTAACATATACTTCTGTAATCGTATCGGCGCCGTTAGGAAAAGAGAAGAGCAACTCACAGTAGCGGTAATCGCGAAAGTCTTTGAAGATGAGTGATTCGCTTTGGGTTTGCTTTTCATTTGGAATGGGGCTTTCGAAGTAGTTATCAGGAAGCTCTACTTGGCTGCAGCTTGTCATAATAAGGGCCAAGGCCACTATTGTCATTCCGGCAATTCGAGAAATCATGTTGTTCATTTTAATTGTTTTTGAATTCAATGTAAATGAAGCACGATTTCGAATCTCTTGAAGGAAGAAGGTTGGTGGATTGAACAAAAGCTAAGCTGAACTGAACATCAGCTTACTTTTATTTTTTCACTATTAAAAACTACTAGAAACTATCAGGGATGAGCGTTCGGCGAAGCCGTAAAAACTAAAGAAGTAGCAAGTGAATTAGCCCCTCTTTTTATCTTTTCCACTCTAAAGCGATTTGCTGCCCATCGTCGGGGGTGGCAGTGGTATAATATACCCATTTACCTACGGGCGTTCCGTTTTGAAGCGATCCGCTCAGGCGGGTAAACTTTGGCAAGGCAGCAAACTGCCACTTCCATTCGCCCATTGCGGGAGTGCCATCTGGCGCCAAAAAAGACCAGTCTCCGACCATTTCACCCATGACATACTGCCCCTTCATCGCTAGCTGACCATTAGGATGATAGAAGGTGGCGGGGCCGTTTTCCAGTTGATCAACAAAGTTGAGTTGTTCAGCGAGCTGTCCGTTTTCATACCAAATACGGTAAGTACCCTGCAGTTTATCATTTACGATTGTGGCTTCGAAAAAAGGATTGCCATTGGCGTGGAACCATTTCCAGTTTTCAGTGCGATCCGCCTCATATTGAACCGTCATCCAAGGAGTACCATTTTCGTGATAAATGTTTTCTGCTACTTTTTGACCAGCTAGAAATATTTTCTCCCAGCGTTGTTGGGTATTGGGGTATTGGGTCAGGAGGGTGTCTTGAGCGCTGACAGATAAGACGAGGGAAAGAAGGACAATAGCTAGTCCAAAACGCTGATTAGTCATAGCAATTTTTTTTATACCGGTTTAGGAACATTACTATCAATATCCCTCAGATTGGATAATGCAGATTCTTTTCGATCAAAAACCGTCTTGTAGATAGCACGGACTAATTCAACAATAATTAGAAGGCTTTTGTTAGCCTTTGCCTTAGCTCAGATGATTAAAGAACTATGGAGGCTTTAAACTTTCCGTTAAAGCCTCCATAGTTGGTATTCTTTATTTTAGGGGTTCCCTGCTTTGCAGAACGCTATCCGCTTCTATTTCATCGTAATTGATCGCTTTGAGCTCCCCGATTTTGGGAATAATCTGAATTAGGAAGCGCTGGTTTTTGGACTCATCGACCAAATCTCGACCAACTCCCCCTTCACCAGAACCTGAAATCATAACCTCCACACGATTAGGATCGAAGTTGAGGCCTTTTTGTTCCCAAAGGCGGAAAAGCGAAAGCGCTCGTTCATAACTTAATTCGTAATTTCTGCTATAACTATCAGTAGAGGCCATACCTTCAATAACGAGCAGGTATTTTACATTATCATTGGGTTCAAGCTTATCTACCAAGCCTTGCAGGGCTCGGCCGGCTTGCAAGAGGGTAATTTCGTAGGAAGGCGGAATGGCATTCTGACCTTTGGGAAATTGCACCTGGGTACGCAAAACATGGCGTTTATAGGCTGGTTGGTAGACAAAATAGCGAGGGTCTAAGGACTCAATGGCCTTTTGGATCTCCTGCAGTTTTTTATACTCTTCTTCCATCACGATAAGGCGAGCCCGCTCTTGATTCAGATCTTGGATCAAGGAACTGGCAAACATCTCCTCTTCGCTTAGGCGTCGTTTCAATTCTTCTAGCGCTTGGGCCTGGCCATCGATTTCGAGACTGCGAACTCGCAGTTCTTCCTCCGTGGTTTCGAG
>CAZHOC010001398.1:0-2032 GCA_964534295.1 uncultured Bacteroidia bacterium
AGTAAACCTTCCTTGCCGGCCTCTCGTGGGATCACCAATTGATATTGAGTAAAGCCTCGCTTGCCATAGATGCGATTCCAATGATGGATAAAATCGAGCGGATAAAAGAAGGTGTCGTAGTTCGTGATGCTGGGGACGTGGCTGCGTAGCTGCTTATTATAGTAGAGGGTATTAAAAATCCCGATAGTAAACTTATTGAGGGTAAAGCCCGGCAAAGAAAAAGGAACCGAGATGCGGGCTTTTTGGGGCACTTGTAGGGGATCCTTTGCCCATTTGTGTTGCTCGATTTGGGCCTTTGTAGCGTGCTCGCCCACCATTAGGAGAGAGCGACCTTCGCTTTTGCCCTTGGTGATACAATCGATCCAAGCCACATTGTAGGTAGAGGGTTCGTAGCGATCGAGCAGCTCGAGAAGCTCAGTGAGGTTACGCGCTTTATAGCTGTCTTGGGTGATAGCGCTTGTTTCAATGGCTTTGAGCTGCAAGCTCACATCCAGGATCAAACCCGTGAGTCCCATCCCGCCTATAGTCGCATGAAAAATCTCCCTATTGTCGGTAGAGGAGCAGACTAAGCGTTCCCCGGAGGGTAAAAGCAAAGTCAAACCCAACAGATAGGCAGCAATGGAACCTTCGCTATGATGATTTTTACCATGTACATCCGCCGCGACTGCCCCGCCCAAAGAAACAAACTTGGTACCGGGAGTAACGGGCAAAAACCATCCATGAGGAATAATGATGGGCAAAAGCTCGTCTATGCTAAGACCCGCCTCGGCCGTCAAAATCCCTGTGCTTGCATCAAAATTGAGCAAGCGATTGGCTTTAGGTGTAGAAAGGATTTTGGGAGAAAGTGCCGCATCTCCGTAACATCTACCCATTCCTCGCGGTATACCTTGTAAGCAACCATTATTAAGTCTGAAGGTACTCTGTACTTCAGCATCGACGATCGGGTAATTTCCCCAGTTGGAGATTTTCATAGCACAAAGGTACGAAAGTCATTTTTGCACGAAAGAGGACTTTTGTCGAAATTGAAACACATATTTAATCTATAGGGCTGACATGAAACTGCGGGCAATCATCGTGGATGACGAATACCACGGTCGAGAAAATCTTGCGCTCTTGCTCAAAAATTACTGTCCAGAAATAATGCTGCTCGGCATGGCAGACTCGGCAAAACAAGCCCGAGAATTGCTGGCGGAGCATCAGCCTGAGGTAGTATTTTTGGATATCCAAATGCCGAACGAGGATGGTTTTACCTTCTTGGAATCGGTGGAGGAACGAAATTTTTCCGTGGTTTTTGTTACGGCTTACGATGCCTATGGCATCAAAGCAGTAAAAGCCAGTGCCGCTGATTATTTGCTCAAGCCCGTTAGCGTCAATGAACTGAAAGGCGCCATTAAAAAGCTGGTCTCCCTGCACGGAAACAAACAAAAAGCGCCTGAGCTAGAGCAATCCTACCGCGCCTCAATGGATGCGCTTATCAAAGACCTTTCTAGTCAGCAACTTCCTCAGACCTTGACCTTGCCGATGAGCAATGGTTTCAAGATGGTGCCCATCAAAAATATCTTACGCATTGAAGCGGACGACAATTATACCCATGTCCATGTGCATCAGGAAAAATCGCTAGTAGTGGCCAAAACGCTCAAGCATTTTGAAGGCATATTAGACAATAATCACTTTTGCCGTATTCATCGCTCCCACATCATCAATTTGGAGTATATCAAAAGCTTCAGCAAACAAGACGGAGGCATAGTGGAGCTTACGGACGAAACACGTTTGCCTATCTCTCGCCGTCGACTACCTGAATTTTTGCGCTTGGTACAGGCCTCTTAAATTTTACTCATGAAGTATCTCTTGTTGTCCTGGGCCCTGATCGGAATGTTAGCGTTCGCCGAGGCGCAACAATTTCAACACCGCCAATACACGACGGAGGAGGGCCTGACGCATAATCAGGTCTTTACTATTTATGAGGATACGCTTGGCTTCATGTGGTTTGGTACGGATGATGGGCTGGTACGATTTGACGGGCAGCGCTTTT
>CAZHOC010001399.1:0-2032 GCA_964534295.1 uncultured Bacteroidia bacterium
CTTCCCGTAATGCCACCATCTTGCCAATGGTTATCATTGAGGTAGAGCTTAACCTTGGGACCCTCTGTATCCACGATCGCATTGGCCGCAGTGCCACCGATCTTGAGTTGATTGAAACAAGCCGTTCCATCCATATCATCATTATGGAAGTACAGACTTATCTTACCCAAACCATCGTCATAAGAAATATCAATCGGCACCACAAACTCAAAGGAGAAGGCGCCATTTTCCACGCTGATAGTCCCATTGAAAAGGCGATTTTTTTGCCAGAAAAAAGTAATCGGATATAGGCGAGTTACAAAGCGACTGGGTTTATCAAAAACCGTAACTGCCATCTCTCCATTGTAGCCTTCCAGCTTATTTCCAGCCTCATCTTCAATGATCCCACTTACCTCAATCCGACTGAGTGAACGCAGGGTATCAATCTCCGTATTTTGCACACTTTGTCCATTGATATGGGTGATGCTTGCCTTCAATTGAGGATAATTCAAAATTAGGCCTGGGTCCCCAAGCAGCGTAAAGTTGCGAGAGTTGAGATTGGTAAAACTGCCCGCTTTAAAGGTCTCATTTTTGGTGCGCATCATGACTTCCCCGATGGTAGGCATCCGATTTTTGTCTGCGTCATAGGTGAGGACATGATTGTAAAAGTTACGGTTGAGCGTCTCATTGGGACCCGAAAAAACTAAGCGTACCGTAGTAAACATGGCGATCGCGCCGACTTCAGCTTCTAGAAGCATTAGCTCTGCTCCGGAGCGAAGGTCAGGATTGTCAAAACGCCCGAACTCACAGGTAGCAGTTATGACCGCTGGCAGTTTGTCGACATTAAGCATATTACCGATGTCGCTGTTTTCCAGTATCCTCGAATTGGACCATGCAAACTCTCCTCCATGGCCAGTATAATTGACGATAAGACTCCCTTGATCCAAGGCGGTGAGCAAGGCTTCTCTCCCTTCTGGAAAGCGAGATTTCCCAGCAGTGATCACCATTGGATAGTTGTCCATGAAGATTTTGTCGATGTTGATGCAAGCATTTGCCTGATTGATCAAACTGCTATATCCATCTGCTTGCTGCAAGTGATCTGCCCGGTCTCCGGGCTTATGATCCGCCACCAATAACACTCGATTGCGCCATGAACCGTAGCCAAGGCCTGAAGGATTAGTAGCATAGCGAATGATTTTATCCACCAATTGCTCGGCTTCCAACAAGGAAATCACAGGCAAGCGACCAATGGCTACATCTATCGTATTGACTTGAACATTGGCATCCCCCGGCCGGCCGCTGCCTTCTCCCCAAATGCCTTCATGATCTTCAAGTATGCCATAAAAATCATCGCTGACATAGGATTTGGTCGGATCCCAAGAGTTAAAGCTTTGATAGGTAGGCACGAAATTGATTTCGTCGAGCCCAGCTACTACCCCATGCTTTTTGTAGTTATAGGTGCCATCGCCAAAGAGGCACACAAAACCAGGAGACATTCCCGCAGATCTTCGATAAAACATGCGGATAAAGTTGCGCAGGGCCGTTACATCTGGCCGTCCACTAGAAAATTCATTGTAGATCTCTTGGGGGTTTACCACTAGCGTGGAACGCTTATAATGATCTTCATGAAATTGGGCTAAGCGTTCGGCCTCCGCCTGAAAAGCCGGATAAGTGATAATGATATAATCCACCAAAGGCGCCCCATGCAAATCTTGATTAACGACTGACTCAGCAGAAACTGGGACTAGGCTTGCACTGGTAAAAGCCAATAATCTCCGATAATGCTCAGTGGCAATCTGAGTATTGAGACTATTACCCGCAAGCGTAAAGGGAACGGCTTTTACCTCCACGGGATTGCTGATATCCCAAAGCTTGGTGTTGCTATTGACGGCGGCTAGATTTAAGTCCGCAATTTCTCCAGCGCCTATTTGCTGAGTCAAGGCGAAGCTTTGTGAAGGCCTAGCTCCTAAGGCTAAGGCTCTGTCATAAACCACTTCAAACCAATCAAGCCAGCCTTCTGAGCGCACAGAGCCTCCCTGTGCGTAGTGAATTT
>CAZHOC010001400.1:0-2030 GCA_964534295.1 uncultured Bacteroidia bacterium
CTGATAATTGACCAGAAAACACCCGCGATTAGCGCATTAAAGCTAATACCTAAAGGTTTGTGGACTAGGCCGTTTTGAGCGTTCCACCGCAGGGGAAGTAAACCTCTAGCCAATAAAAAGGTAGGAATCCCTAAAATGCACAGCAAAAATAGCGGCCATACGCTTTCTGCTTCATGCCAATTAAATTCCTGCCATTCATTTGCGCTAGTATAAATGAGGAGGCCGATAAACAGACTTAAAAAACAGAGAAAAAATATACCTAGCCCTAGCGGCAAGTGTCCGCGACCGACTAGTTTTAGGTCGTCCTTTTCTTTGTAGCGTTGATTGATCATTAAGCGTGAGAGTGTGCCTTAAAGAGAGGGATGCTTGGCAAATAGTTGGAGCGTTCGGCGAAGCCTAAAACTGAAAATAGATAAACGGCTGGGCATCAGTGGAACGCATCTCAATTACCATCCAAATAATGAGGGCAACCGCAGCAGACTTTGCCAATATCGGCCAACGTAAAAAGCGCTTATAGGTAAAGATATCGACATCTTCGGGCAAGAAGTGAAGCAGGTAACCCAAAAACATCAATAAGAAGACCTCACGGTAACCTGTCAATACCGGCCAAGCCTGAGACCATGAGATGTCCGTAAAGATGCGTTGAATCATGTCTATTGCTGCTCCAAAGCTATTGGCGCGGAAGAAAATCCAACAGAGACAGACAAAGTGGAAGGTCACAAATATGCCTACCAAATGACTAAATATGCTGATAGACAAAGATAGCCATCCTTGGGTCGCCCAACTTAGACGAGCGAAGCGATCTCCTGGATTTTTACTACGCTTGATGAGATAGGAGTCGACTTTATCGAGTCCTTTGGAGAGAAGATTTTGCAGCGTAGTCTTGGTGTCTTTGAGCAGTCGATCGATCGTCAAAGCTACTCCATGTAAGGCACCCCAGACGACAAATTTCCAAGCAGCACCATGCCAAAGGCCTCCTAATAGCATGGTTATAAGCAAATTGACATAGGTCCGCCAGCGTCCTTTGCGATTTCCGCCAAGAGATATGTATAAGTAATCCCTTAACCAGGTCGATAGGGAAATATGCCAACGCCGCCAAAAATCTTGAATACTAGCAGATTGATAGGGTGATCGGAAGTTGATCGGTAAGCGGTATCCCATAAGCAGGCCAATGCCAATCGCCATATCGGAATAACCGGAAAAATCTCCGTAAATCTGCATGGCGTAGCCGTAGACTGCCATGAGATTTTCAAAGCCAGAATAGCGTTCTGGTTCATCAAAGATGCGATCCACAAAATTGACTGCGAGATAGTCTGAGATGATGACTTTTTTAAATAAACCGCCACAAATCAGTAACAAAGCCCTCGCTAAATCTTCTTGGCTGATCCTATGGTCTTGCTTGAGTTGGGGTAAGAAGTCCGCTGCGCGAACGATAGGTCCCGCCACAAGCTGAGGAAAAAAGCTGACATAAAAGCCAAAGTCGAGGATGTTATCTACTGGTTGCAGCTTCCCTCGATACAGATCGATAGAGTAACTCAGTGTCTGAAAGGTGAAGAAGGAAATTCCGACTGGCAGAGCAATGTCAAAAGGATCAAACTCTGCTCCCGCCAAACTAGCAAAAGAATCAAAAAAGAAGTTGGTGTATTTGAAGATCGCCAACATGCCTAAGTTGGCAAGAATACTCATTTGGAGATAAAATAGGCGCTTTTTCTTGTCCAGCGACTCGTGGATTTTGAAGCCAAGGAAGTAATCAATTGCAGTAGAGGCGATAAGTAATACGACATGCCAACCACTACTTTTGTAGTAAAAGAATAGACTAAAGGCAAGGACATAAACAATGCGGATTTTACGTTGGTCGGCGATCAACAAGTATATCCCGAAGAAAACCAAAAAGGTCGTCAGGAATAGCCCGCTGTTGAACATCATCGGGGCCGTAGGGTCAAAGACCAGTATGTTGCTGAGTTTATCGGCCAGCCAAGTAAGCATTATATCCTTTTTCGAATGCTTCGTAAAATAATCGGGCCTGCAAT
>CAZHOC010001401.1:0-2029 GCA_964534295.1 uncultured Bacteroidia bacterium
GCCATCACCTCTCGTAAGGGAAAGATAAGCGGTGCGATAGCCTCGCTCCCTAGCAAAGTAGGTAATAAGACGTTGGTTCTCATCGTCTGGATGGGCGGCTACGTAGAGCACACTCCCGAGTACGTTGAGTTTTTTGAGCATCTCTTGGATCTCAGCAGCATTGCGGGCCGGCAAAGGAGCTTGAGCGTTCAGCGAAGCTGCACTGAGAAGGCTTACGAAAAGCAGGGCTAATCCCTGGCGAAGTAGCATATGCATGATAACAGATAGAGTTGGAATAGCGTTTGAAAAGAGATTTTGAATATAAGGAATGATTGCCAATTAAAGCTGCTAACTCATTCCTCTAGTAATTGTTGGTAATCTTCGGGCGTGTCTATATCCTGGGCCGCACCTTCAAAAGGGAGGGCTAAAGCTTGATCTTTATTGCTTCGGATGAGTTCTCTCGCGCCGTATTCCCCTTCCAGGGAACGCAAAGCCGGCAACCAAGGATTGGAAAAAAGGGCCGGAACGCCAATTTTATCTCCATAATCGGTCACCACTAATTTGGCTTCTTGACGTTTACGCGCCACGAGCAGTTGACTGAGCCAGTTGGCATCTACTTTGGGTTGATCGACAAGGCTAATCATCACCGCATCGGCATTTTCAGGTACCAATGACATTCCCTTTTTGATAGAACTACTCATGCCATCCTGCCAATCAGGATTGTGAATAATCTTGACGGGTAAGTGGGTAAGGCCCGGTCTTATGCTATCGGCATGCGCTCCTAATACCACCACAATACGGTCACAAGGAGCATGCAATAAGCTCGTCACCGCGCGATGGATAAGAGTTTGACCTTGATAATGAAGGAGTTGTTTGGCTTTTCCCATGCGGCTCGCCTCTCCGGCCGCAAGCAGTATTCCTACGATCATGGCTCAATTTAGGAATGTTTATACAATTCATTGACAAAAGGCACGAATCGAGCAAAAATGAACCGGAGCGTAAAAAATATTTGCGTAACCAAATAGTTACATATATATTTGTAACCAAACGGTTACCTAATTATGCAAAAAGAACGTAGAGACGTTTTTCAAGCGATAGCAGATCCAGTGAGAAGGGAGATAATAGAATTGTTGGCGGAGGAACGCTTGACGGTGAGCTCCATTGCAGAAAACTTTGAGATCAGTCGTCCGGCGGTCTCCAAACACTTACGGATTTTGCATGAGTGTGGGATAGTGCAGATCAATCAACAAGGCCGCGAGCGGTTTTGCGAAATCAAGCCGAGCGCCTTGGTACCCGCTTTTATTTGGATTGAGCAATATCGGAGCCTTTGGGAAGATAAAATTGATTCTTTAGAAACATACTTAGCCAGTTTACAAGCAAAAGATAAAGCAGATGAATAATTTAGAAACAGCAGCCGATCGCACCCTAACTATCGAAAGGACCTTAAATGCACCCCTCAAACTTGTTTGGGAGGCCTGGTCTCAGCCAGAGCATCTCGCCAATTGGTGGGGACCCAAAGGAATGACCATTGAGATCGTAGAATTTGAGTTTAAAGTGGGGGGCAAGTGGAAGTTTAAGATGCCTATGCCCAATGGGCAAGAGTTTATTTCAGAAGGAACTTACAAGGAAATTGACCCTATGGAAAAAATCGTTACCTCAGCTGATTTTAAACCTATGACCGTAGGGGTAGAAATGCATATGATATTTGAAGCAAAAGGAGAGCAAACCCAATTTACTTTCCATGTTGTCCATGAAACTGCAGAATACTGCAAGCAGCAAGAAGAAATGGGCTTTTACAATGGTTGGGGCTCAGCCTTCGATCGCTTAGCCGTGCATTTAGCATAAAGATTTACAGAAGAAAAGGGAGGCTAATCGATGAAGATTGGTTTCCCTTTTCTTTTTTATCTTTAGTTACCGAACGTTTGGTAAAAAACTTCGTTATAGAAATAAACGATAATAAAATGTTTGAATTGACCTTAGAAAAAGCGAATCCTGCCCAAGCCGGCCTTGCCGAACGATTAGATCAGATGGTAGTGGCAAGGAAGGTATC
>CAZHOC010001402.1:0-2028 GCA_964534295.1 uncultured Bacteroidia bacterium
AAGGTATTTGGGCGGGCAATGCGGCTCTCTTCACAGTGCTTGTTGATGTTCCTCGCCCATGTTGTGAGGAACATCAATGGCAATTACCCGCCCGTCATACAATTGGGAAATCTCATTTACGGGCGTATGTCCTACCACAATATTTCTCGCCTCATAGAAGTCTAAGGATTTAGCCACTTTTTCGCTGTTTGTCTTATTTTGCACGTACCCTCGATACCACAATATTCCTTTTGATGTATTAAAAACAGCCTTGGCTGCGTCATCGTTGCGCAGGCGAACTGGGTCCGCATCGATGTATTTCCTCGTAATGTCGTTCACGCGTTGTATGCTAAGCTGCCGATTGACAAAATCTTGCGAAATACCGCCATGGCAAAATAGGGTTTCTCCAATTTTAACCATGGTGTTCTTCGTTCGCAGCCACTCTCCCAGGATACTATTAGGGGCATATAAGTTGGCATACTGCAGATTGAATAAGCTAGCATGTACAAAGTACTTTGGCTCCACATATCGGAAATCTCCTCTGAGGTTCATCGTTTCATGATTGCCCAATATGAAATGTACTCTTCCCCCAGCCTTCTCGGCTTCAGCTTCTAACTTATACACGAGCCACAAGGCCTCCGTGACTTGTGGACCTCGATCAAAAAAATCTCCAACAAGTACGAGGTGCCCCTGGCCATACGTCCACTCAAAGGCATCATTGATTACGTCGTTCCCCTTGAGTAGGTTGGCGAAAGCATCAAAGTTCCCTTCGATATCCGATATCGCTAACAGCTTTTCGGGGCTGGCAAACTCTGCTGGACTAGGTTCAGGTTTCTTGCGGATGTGGAAGCTAAATAGTTCCTTGCCTTCCTGATCATGACACTTCCATAATCTATTGTAATAGAAGGGGCCTTCCAAGGATGCCGTCATGGCGCGAATCTTATCTTTCTTAGTCTTCACAATTTGCAAGTGAGCAAGCATATTGTGCTCCTGACGGAATAGGAAAGGACCATCTGGCTCCGCTAAGCTATGGCCATCGGTACGAATCAGGTGGTTAAATAGCTGAAGATTATCATTTTCTAAGGCGAGGTCAAAGCTATTCCGCTGTAGGGCGTCCTGGTGCATCGGATCCGCCCCAGAACGTAATAATATCTTTGCCGCATGATTTTTCTGATGGGTGGTAGCCAGCATTAGCGCTGTTTCTCCTCCCGAGCAACGTTGGTCTACCTCCGCTCCTTCTTTCAATAAGACTTTTATCAAAGAGGCATTACCTGCTTTGGCTGCTGCTGACAACAAGGAGTGCCCTCCTTGACAGGTATTGACATCATTGTTAGCCAAGTAAGCATACCAAACGTTTTTGTCTTCGCTTTCAATGATTTCTTGGAAGGATTGCGCACTTACTACCGTAAAAGGTATCATCAGCAATAAACTGCTGAGCATGAGAGTTCGATACATAATAGCCATTTAGTGAGAGAGATCAGGGCTATAGTAAATTTTCACACTAATCTTACTAACGAGTCCCTGGTATAATGGTCATGTTTGAAATGCCATATACTGGGTGGAAGTAATTACTAAACGAAATTAGGGATGATAGGGTATTGGCCCTTTATTCTTGCTGCGGTTTCCTGTAAAAAGAAACGTTTCTATTACAAAGATAGTTGAATTCAGATAAAAATGCGCTTTTACCAAGGTGTGGAACGGTAAATTCTCGGTTAGAAACTGAACTTTGACAATTAAATTATCGAATTTGGGTAGGTTTCCGTTTTCTACCTTTACGCAATTCTGGAGCTATCTTGCGCAGGCTTTCTACATTATGAGCAGCGGCAAAAACATCGAGATAGGGTAGGGCCGTCTTCATTCCGGTAGCCTCCGCTTGGTAGCCGGGACTGCCCGCCAGCGGATTCAGCCAGATCACCCGGCCGGCTGCTTTCTGAAGATGACGCATGGCTGCTTCTAGCACTTCTGGCTCGCCGGTATCCCAGCCATCACTAAGGATGATGACGATCGTCTTCCTGTCCAAGAGTCCATGAGCATGCTGATCTATAAAGG
>CAZHOC010001403.1:0-2027 GCA_964534295.1 uncultured Bacteroidia bacterium
AAAATCGTTCCCCGAAGGGTGATTGAAGAACTATGGGAGCTCCCTCAAAGAGAGTATCAGTACGTCGCCATGGACCTTTTGGAGAAGCATGCTCGTAGAGGACCAGCGGAATACATTGATTGGTATGCTGATCTAATCACGAGAAAATCTTGGTGGGATACAGTTGATATGCTCTGCAATAGTGTATGGAAGCATTTTTTGTCTCATCCTGAGCAACGCGTCCCCTATACCCAAAAATGGATTAGTAGCGATAATATGTGGCTCCAGCGGACGGCTTTGATCTTTCAACGTAAGGCGAAGCTGGATACGGATTGGGAGATGCTGCAGGACTACATATTGTTGGTTTGTGAGAGTAAAGAGTTTTTTATTCGTAAGGCAATAGGCTGGGCCTTGCGTGATTTTAGTAAGCATCGACCTGATTTGGTACGTGATTTTTTAGCCCGCCACGGCGAACGCTTATCCCCCTTAAGCAATAGAGAAGCGAGTAAATATTTATGAGCAGTTTCTTTGAATAATTTGGGTTCGAATATAAGTTTTTAGACTAGGCACAAGACTTACATTTTCTCACTCGCTGACAATAAACAAATGCTTACCTTTGCGCCATGATCAAAGAATTTCTTACAAAACGCGACATTGCTTTTGAGCAAACCCCTGAGGGGATTTATTATACAATGGACAATCAAGTTGATGGGCCTAAACCTCAGCCCGGTCAGCATGTAAAAGTCCACTATACAGGTAAGTTTCTTGACGGTAGAAAATTTGATTCTTCTGTCGATCGCGACGCGCCATTTGCTTTTGAAGTCGGGGCACAGCAGGTAATCCCTGGTTGGGACCTTGGTTTACAGCTATTTTCGGTAGGACAAAAGGGTACCCTTTACCTTCCACCAGAATTAGCTTATGGAGAGCATGGTGCTGGTGAGGCGATTCCTCCCAATGCGAGCTTAGTATTTGAAATTGAACTTCTAGATATCATGGATGCCGATGCCTTGAAAAAGCATCAGGAAGAGGAAGAGAAACGCCAGCGTGCGATGATCGAAGCTTTTATTGAAAAGCAAATGGCCATTGATATCCCCCTCATCAAAAAGTGGGGCACAGATCAAGGCTTGATATTACAGAGAACGGAATCCGCCTTGCACTACCTTATGGAAAAGGAAGGCACCGGTGCACAAGCTACTGCTGGTACTCAAGTAAGCGTTCACTATACCGGAAAGCTGCTTAATGGTCAAGTATTTGATTCTTCTCGTTCTCGTAATCAGCCTATCAGCTTTACCCTTGGCGTAGGGCAAGTGATACAAGGTTGGGACGAAGGTATCGCTCTATTTAAAGAAGGCGGTAAAGGTACTCTCCTGATTCCATCAATCTTAGGCTATGGCCCACGTGATATGGGTTCAATTCCTCCTAATTCGGTACTCGTATTTGAGATCGAATTGGTCAAAGTAGGTTAATCAATATTCTTTCTATTCTCCCTTTGTTATGGACCTCATCAATCCTGCTAATGAACAGCTGATCACCTCGCTAGACGCTGATGATCAGGTTATGATTCAAAGAGTTTATCGTTCGGCTCGGGCCGCCCAACCCCAATGGGCTGCCGTATCCCTGATGGATAGAGTGGAAATCCTGCAGCGGTTTCATGATTTACTTGAATCACACAAAGACGAACTTGCTCTCACTCTGACCGAGGAGATGGGTAAGCCCGTCTGGCAGGCCCATAATGAACTCAATGGAGCCAGAGGTCGGATTGCTTGGTTACTGGAAAATGCGCCCAAATACCTGCAAGATGAATGGGTAACACAGGAGGCAGAATTAGGAGAAAAGATTGTATATGAACCCCTTGGCGTCATCGGAAACATCTCTGCTTGGAACTATCCCTACCTGGTAGGAGTCAATGTGTTTATCCCAGCCTTATTGGCTGGCAATGCAGTGATCTACAAACCTTCGGAGTATACTACACTCACCGGTCTACGGATCGAAAGACTTTTGCGTGAGGCGGGTGTTCACAGAGATGTTTTCCAGAAGGAGAGTGGTGG
>CAZHOC010001404.1:0-2026 GCA_964534295.1 uncultured Bacteroidia bacterium
TTGATCTATAACTCAATGGCGCACGACATGATTGGATGTTGGTAGATGAGGATTCGGTTTTTGTTTTCCCTCCGGGAACGTCTATATCTGCTGGGGGTTATCTCTTGTTGGCCGAGGATCCTGTGGCATTACAATCGAATTATCCCGAAATCCCTGTAGGATCGCCTATTTTGGGACCATTGGGGATTAAACTGAATAATGGAGGTGAGCGGCTGTTGTTGTACTCCGCCAGCCGATGTCTGATAGATTCTTTGGATTATAATGATAAATACCCTTGGCCGGAGGATGAACTGCATGATCCGATAATTGGCTTATACCAGCAAGGCGTCGATAATGCCAATGGAGCTTATTGGGCCGCTGTTGATTTGAATGGAACTCCGGGCCAGCCTAACACTTGGGCGTGCCAAGCTGGGGATGGGAAAGCAGTAGCAAAACTCTGGCTACAGGCGAATCAAGGACTTCCTGACGGCACTAATGTGGCATTATGGCTGGATAGTACTCCTGAAGGCAATGATGCCAGTCAAAGCGATCTAAGCGATCAACCTCAGTACTATAATGATCAATTAAATGGCCATGGAGTAGTGCGTTTTGATGGGACTCAGGATTGGTTAAAGATTAATGCTTTATCGAGTACGCTAGCGACTAATTCCACCGTTTTTGCGGTAATCGTTCCGCGAGCGGATACTGATGATGGATATTATCTGTCTACCCATAAAGGAGGTTCTAACCGAATAAAAATGGGGCATCGACAAAACGGAGAGCTTATTTATGATGATGATGCAGTCTCCATCAAGACGGCAAACTATATCGACAAACCTACCATAACTGCATTTACCATATTTGATGCGGAGACAGAAATCCAGGGCTATGTCAATGGAGAACCGGGAGAGATGTGGACTTGGCCGACCGTAAACGATGTTGATCGAGCCTCAATAGGGCAGGAGTTTGATGGGCAGGGCAATGACAACCAGACTTCAAACCATTGGAAAGGAGATCTAGCAGAGCTACTGATATTTGAAGATATCATGGGCTATCATGAAATTCAGGCTGTTCATACCTATCTCAATATCAAGTATGGAATCAATGTGGCGCCTCATGCTCATAAATACTATCCCTATAAGACCTATGCGGGAGATTTGGCTGGTATTGGGCGTGATATCCGGCAATGTTTAAATCAGAGCAAGAGCACAGCTATTCTCGATATTCTTGAAGTGGAAGCTCAAGAGTTACTGCAGCATGGAGACTTTTTGGTATGGGGTAATAATGAAGGGAGTACCTTAGCGAATGACTCTGTATTGGAAGTGCCTGATGAAGTGGCTTATCGGATGAACAGAGTTTGGCATTTTGCAGAAACCCAAGAAACCGGAATTGTCAAATTGCGTTTTGATTTGACTGGGCTTGGCTGGGAAGAAATTGATCCTCGAGCCTTTAAACTGCTCGTCGATGAAGATGGCGATTTTTCAAATGCCAATATCGTAGCAGCGAGTATAGGAGAGGAATACACTTTTGAGGTAGATCTGCCTCATGGGGCCTTTGTTAGTCTAGGAGTAGAGGATTATGTGTTATTAGAGATGAAAGCGCTCCTTGCGGGTCCATGGGAAGCGGCAACGCAATCGATGCGCGATGACCTTAGGACGAAGAACCTCATTCCTGATACCGATCCTTATTTAGGAACCCATAAACTGGATAATAATGTGTTGCAGACCAGTGGCGACAGTGCCATCGTAGATTGGGTGCTCGTCAACATTTTTAGTGCTATTGATTCTTCCCTGCTTATTCAAGAACCCGCTTTGTTGCAAAGAGATGGGGATGTCGTGGGCTTAGATGAAAGCCAACAATTATTGATTCCTGTTTTACCCGGAGACTACTTTGTGGGTATAGATCATAGAAACCACGTAGCCCTCATGAGTGCTACTAGTCATAGTTTGAGCGAGAGTGCTGTAAATATGGATTTTACATTAGATCAAACTGCCGGAGCTAATGCCCAAAAACAGCTTTCAAATGGTGAATATGGACTTTGGGGAGG
>CAZHOC010001405.1:0-2026 GCA_964534295.1 uncultured Bacteroidia bacterium
GTGAAAGAGAGTATGTAAGAGGGAGAGGATTTAGTATTTAGTATTTAGTATGTAGTACTGAGTATAAAGAAGGAGTGATCTTTTCGTGTAGAATTGATCATTCCTTCTTCATTTCGACAGAGGCCTGAGCATCGGGCCGACGAGAAATCTCCTTGACTCCAAAATGAATTTACAATTTACCTCAAAGGAGATTTCTCGTCGCCCTATCGGGCTCTGTCGAAATGAAATCGGAGGGTGGTTTAGCGACAAGGCACTGCCTTGTCGCGTACTAGAGATAAGCGTTCTGCGAAGCAGTAGACAAAATCAAAATCCCCCTACTAACTACTTTATACTTTATACTATATAATCACTACTAAATACTAAGCCAGCGCACGCTTCGCGGCACTAATCCACTCTGCTTGTGCTTTGCGGTAATGAGCAGGAGAAAGCTTGGCATGCCGAATCATCTCTGCAAAAACCTCGCGGGCTTTCTCAGGCTGGCCGGTATCATTTAAGAGTTCCGCGTAGCGATATCTAGCCTCCTCGCCACTATATGCTTTGGCCATATACGCATAAATCTCTAGCGCCTCGCTTTTGCGGCCCAAGGCCTCCAATGAGCGTGGCAATAATAGATCAAAATCATCGGGGCGAATATCCTTACGAATCTCTTTCCGCTTTTGTAAAGCTTCTACTGCTTCGGCAAAATTGCCTAGGTGAAATTGTGCGTGCCCAATGCCCGCCCAAATTGCGGGATCATCTGCATACAAACCCTTGCTGACCGGAAGATAGAGTTCCAGAGCCTCGGCAAAACGACCTGCTTTCTGGTAGGCCTCCGCCAGGGCCATACGATTGGCATGATTGGGGGCATAGGCAAAACGTTCTTCCCGCTCTTTCAATTCTTTTTCGGGAAAGAAAAATGACTCCATGCTCGACTTGGCACCATCGGCCACGCCGTTTTGCTGCATTTCCGGCAGATACTCCGTGAAGAAATAGATACCGATGCCGATCAGGGGTAAAAAGATGATTAAGAAGATCCAAAAAGTCTTGCCCTTTTTATAGGCATGGATACCAAAATAAATTTGTGCCGCGATTGTCAGTATTCCTGCAAACTGCATTATTGTGTTTTTTGAAGTGTTTAATGGTCCAAAATATTTTTCAAGCCCCTTTCTTACCTCCCATTTATTGACGAAGCTGTGCTATTTCTTACACCCTGGGGATGTGTCTTCAATCGCCAAATGCGAATATCAGGGGGCAATTTGTAGAAAATCGAGTTTGAATGGAAAGATTTATGCCGCAAAAGGGAAAATTTCTTACACTGGCATCATCCTTGTAAAGATAGGGAAAATGGCTTTGGTCCAGTTTTTGGAAAAAATCTAACAGACACCAAACTTCATTCTTTACATGAGAGGCTTACTTTATTTTAGCTTTGTAACCCTGTTTATTTTTGTAACCAGTTTCGCTCAAACAAAGACCACGGAAAAATCTCACTTAGCCCACAGCGCTAATTGGGAAGTATTTCCAAACCCTTTCTACAACACTTTCACAGTTGCCTCAGAAAGTAGAGAATTGGAAGTCGATATTTACGACTTGCAAGGGCACAGGATTCCTGCTACCATCTTTAGATTTAATGATGGCTCGCAAAATCTTTACCAAACTGGCTTAGAACTCAGTAAAGGACTTTACTTGGTTCGTGTCAGCGAAGGCGCCCAGCACCGTGTTTACAAAATGATGAAACTCTAAACTCTTTATTTTTAGTTTTTCATCCTATTTTGTCCAATTGACCGCTTGGTTTTCCAGAAAATGGAAAATTGAGCGGTTTTTTCATGGTCTTCACTGCAAGCATTGGTAAATTCGTAGTTAAAATCTATAAGAAATGTTACCTACCCTGTTTAGAAACGACTGGACGAAAGAAGAGATTCGTGAGATTTATCACCTGCCATTCTTTGAATTAGTATACCGCGCGGCGACCGTTCATCGCGAACAAAATGATCCTCAAGAAGTACAGGTTTGTACCCTACTTTCTGTAAAAACTGGAGGTTGTCCGGAG
>CAZHOC010001406.1:0-2014 GCA_964534295.1 uncultured Bacteroidia bacterium
TGGGGAATCTAAGAGCTCTTCTTGAAAGTGATATAACGTTGACGGCTATATCAAAAATAGCCGAGGATCCGAACTCTCTTACCCCAGAAGAACGAAGAGCTTACTTTAGCTATCAACTCATGAATCTGGTTACTGATGACAACAATTACTACCAGTATCGGATTGGTCTAGTGGATGAAGAATATTGGGATGCCGCGAAGATTCGTCTTGAAAGGCGCTTGCAAGACCCCAACGCACGCGCATTCTACAAGGCGGCAATCCCTATCGTAGATCAACGCTACGCCGCCGAACTTAGTAAAGTGATACGAAAAATTGAAGCCGATGTTGACGACGATGACGCCTAACGAGTTGTTGAAACGGCCTCGGCTCAGGCTAGACGCATCGCCGCTCCTTGGGTCACGGAACGCCGCCTAACACGACATTACGCATCATGGAGCAACCTTCTGAAATTCTGCATTGGCTATTGATTCTATCCGGGCTCGGAAGCGGCATGATGGCTGGTCTCTTCGTGGCATTTTCAACATTTATGATGAAGGCTCTGGGCTCACTTGAACTCTCTGAGGGAATGAAGGCAATGCAAGCGATCAATCGCTTCATAATTAGGCCTAGCTTTCTTGTCATTTTCCTCGGAACCGGCTTGTTACTAATTCTCGCCTGCTACTTCGCAAGCGCTCAACACGGGTCCTTTTGGTATCTGGTTGTGGCAACGACCTCGTATATAGCAGCATGCCTTGTATCGACGATGGCGTTCAATGTTCCATTGAATAACCAACTTGATGCCTTATCAGCAGACGAACCCGAGGGTCAAAGTTTCTGGAAACACTACTTGGTGCGGTGGACGCAGTGGAATCACGTGCGATCAATCGCTTGTCTCATATCCACCCTGTTTGTAGGTTACTCGTTATCGGTATCATAACGCACTCGACAATGCCGCTTAACATGGTGTTAGGCGTCTAGGCTATGACTATCCAAGATCTGGGAAGCATCGGAGAGTTCATTGGGGCGTTCCTGGTATTCGCTACTCTGATCTATCTGATAATTCAGGTAAGAGCCAACACCCGCTCAAATCAACTCATGATGTTTGAATCTTTTACTCGAGATATGAACGACGTAAATATGGGTATCGCGCAAGACCCCGAGCTCACTCGAATCTGGAAAGAAGGTACAACACACCCAGAAAAACTCAGCCCCCTGGACGCCGACCGGTACTTTTTCCTAATGGCGCAGTACTTCAATATCTTTAATGCAATATGGGGCCTCAGAGCTGCAGACAACATCGACGAACACTTTACCAGGTGGACTGAAGAGGTCATCGTTAACATTGTGCAGGACCCAGGTCCATGGCAATACTTCCAAGCACAAAAAGGTACGATGAATCCTGAGTTTACTGCATTTATCGAAAACCAACGGAACAAGAAAGATTCTAGTATCTACTCGACAGATTGGCGTAATACAGACGACGCCTAACGAGTCGTTGAGGGGACCTCCTCCCACAGTCGGTTTTTTGCGCTTTGGCTTTTATTATTGCTGGACATCAGCAACATCATTTAAATGTTCTAAAGGAAAAGTACTTAGCTTAGAATTTTTCCTGCTGTCCTATAGTTTCCCTAGCTTCTAAACCAGCTGAAATAATTTTACTGGCTAGTTCATCCTCGTCACAAATCTCAGGAAGATTCATCACAGTTCCGTTTTGTATCCAGTCTGAAAGTCTTTTTGTGAAATCTGCTTCTATGTTATAAATAACCGATCCACCCAGTTCTTCTAAGGCCGCCGCATTACATAATTGCTCGTATTGATTTCTTATTGGGATCACAAGTAACTTTTTACCCAAATAGAGGGCTTCAGAAGTTGTCTCGAAACCTGCCGCTGAAACTACACCAAGACTCTGTTCCAAACTAGTAAGGAAATCTACTTTGCTCACAGGATTCACGAATACATTCCCTTTTATATATGCTTGCGAACAAGTAGGTGAGAAAACATGCCATTTCACACCCTTTACTTGTGAAAACCAATT
>CAZHOC010001407.1:0-2012 GCA_964534295.1 uncultured Bacteroidia bacterium
AGTTTTCTGCCCAAACTCCCTCTTTTTGCTCCGTATCATTGTTGTATAAAGTCCTATCCTCTTGCGCAAGGGAGATGATTTTTCCTTAAAAAAATTCATACATAATGAAAAGACTACTATCTCGACTAGGACAAGTATTTATGCTATTTGTCCTTTTTCAGGCAGGCCAAAACCTGCAAGCTCAAGGCACTATTTCAGGTAAGGTAACAGATGTAGACAATGATGTATTGGTAGGGGCTACCGTCTTAATTGAAGGCACGGGAAAAGGCACCCTAACCGACGGAGAAGGAATGTACAGTCTAAGCGTTCCCGCTGGAGAATATACCATTAGAGTCTCTTACCAAGGTTATGCTTCACAAACTCAAAGCCTGAGCGTAGCCGATGGAGGCACCGCTACTTTTGACTGCACCCTCAAATCAGACAATCTCTCTTTAGACGCTGTGGTGATAACTGGTACTTTTGGTACTCGTTCCCAAAAAAATGCTCCGATCTCGATGACTTATCTGAGCGCAGATAAGCTCCAAACCCTTTCTAGCAACTCACAGGCAGATATTTTGCGAACTATCCCTGGTATTACCGCCGAAGGTGGTGGTGGTGAAGTAGCCAGTAATGTCTTTGTCCGGGGTATGCCATCAGGCGGTCAGTATCAGTTTACCCCTCTACAGGTAGATGGGATGCCGGTACTCAGTACTTTCGGCCTCAACTCCTCTGCGCATGACGTTTACTTCCGCAACGATATTGGTATCCAAAGCCTCGAATTTGTTCGCGGGGGTGCTTCTACCCTCTTTGGCGCGGGGTCTGTAGCCGGTATCATCAACTATACTAGCGTAACAGGAGGGCCAATTCAAAAGAATAAGGTCCAATTAGAAATGGCTCAAGGCGGTCGCGCCAAAATCGATTTCCTTAGCTCTGGTCCTATGTCTGAGAATACTTATTACGCCGTTTCCGGCTTCTACCGTTACGACAATGGTCCATTAGAGACTGGTCTACCGACCCAAGGCTATCAGTTGCGAGGCAACATCAAGCATATGTTCAATGACAACAAGAGTAAAATCGTCATCTCTGGTCAATTGATCGATGATAAGGTCCAGTTTTACCTCCCTTATCCGCTTGCCAATGCTGACGGCAACAAAACTCGTCCGACTGGCAATGATGGCGAACTTATCTATACCATGCTGACTGGCCAGGCCACTGACTTTTCTTTTGATACGCCTAATGGTCGTTTTGAAACCCCTATTGGTAATGGCGTTTCTACCAAAGGCGGTTATGCCATGCTTGCTTTAGATCACGATTTTGGCGGTGGCTGGGCCCTTTCTTCTAAGGCCAAGGTGGCTAATTACGATCACTGGTTCAACCTCTTTCTCGACGGAGATGGCATCCACAATACGCCCGAGTCTCAAGCAGATTACCTAGCCGACAGAAACCTCCCTAGCGACGCTATGTTTAGCTATGTCGACAATGGTCAAATGCTCGCTTCCGGAGATCTACTCTTCGAAAACCGTGTCCTAGACCGCGAAAGACCGATGAACGAAATGGTAGCAGAGATGAATCTCACCAAAAGCATCAACGGCCATAACTTGACGCTTGGTACCTTCATGTCCAATACAACAGCTCAGGACAACAATTGGATCTGGAACTTTGTAGGCGACTTTAGTAACTCACCACGCGTAGTCAATATCGTCTACACTGATTCCCTAGGCAATGATGTGAGCTACGCTACCGATGGTTTTATCGCGGGACGTCAGACTTCCAACAACCAGCTCCAAAGCATCAAAAACGCAGTTTATATCGCTGATGAATTTAAAAGCGATCGCTTCACCCTCGACATTGGGGCACGCTTCGAAACGGCCCGAGGTATCATCAGCAAAGAGACGGGGGTTGGCACCAATACCTTCAACAAAGGGCAAGTACAAACAAGCGGCCTTGCCATCGCAGCAGCGGCACTTTACAAACTAAGCGAATCCACTAACCTCTATATCAACGGCTCAAGAGGATACTTTTTCCCAGAACTT
>CAZHOC010001408.1:0-621 GCA_964534295.1 uncultured Bacteroidia bacterium
TTTGTCATGGCATTAATCAATTTTGGCGGCGTAGAAGAAACCGTCGTAACCCGTGAAGAAGTATCTCTGGAAAAAGCCCGGGAAACGCTAAAAGGCGAGACCCTTGCTGCTCTTGGATATGGTGTTCAGGGACCTGCGCAGGCCCTAAACCTGCGTGACAACGGTTTCAATGTGATCGTTGGACAACGTAAAAACTCTCCAACATGGGATAAAGCTGTTGCGGATGGCTGGGTACCAGGAGAAACTTTGTTCGATCTCGAGACTGCTGCCGAGAAAGGAACCATCCTGATGAATCTACTGTCAGATGCCGGTCAGATCGCCACTTGGCCTATGATCGAAAAGCATCTGACTCCTGGCAAAAGCCTGTTTTTCTCACATGGCTTTGGCTTGACTTATAATGATACTACGGGTATCACCCCTCCAGAAGGCGTAGATGTATTTCTTGTCGCCCCTAAGGGTTCTGGTACCTCTGTGCGTCGTCTTTTCCAGCAAGGCAAAGGGATCAACTCTAGCTTTGCCGTACATCAAGACGCCACTGGCAATGCCCGTGAAAAGGCAATTGCTATGGGAATCGGCGTTGGTTCTGGTTTCCTCTTTGAAACTACATTTAAGAAGGAATTA
>CAZHOC010001408.1:631-1741 GCA_964534295.1 uncultured Bacteroidia bacterium
GTATTTTCTGACCTTACCGGTGAACGCGGTGTCCTAATGGGCGCATTGGCGGGTGTGATGGAAGCGCAGTACAATCTACTTCGTAAGCGTGGGCACTCTCCTTCTGAGGCTTTCAACGAAACGGTAGAAGAGCTTACTCAATCTCTGATGCCACTCGTAGCCGAAAACGGTATGGACTGGATGTATGCCAACTGCTCTACTACGGCCCAAAGAGGTGCTTTGGATTGGAGATTAAAGTTCCGCGACGCGGTAGCCCCAGTATTTGAAGAGCTATACGATAGTGTAGCATCTGGTAACGAAGCCAATATCACCATCGAAGCTAACAGCAAGGAAGATTATCGCGAAAAACTAGGCGAAGAGCTACGTGAAATCCGCGAATCTGAAATGTGGCAAGCAGGCGCTATGGTACGTAAACTGCGCCCATAATCTAAGTACATAGACAAAAGTATTTAGTATCCATACCCTTAGGGTAACTACTAAGTACTCTACTCTTTCTACTTTTTACTTAACAATATGATCAGCGAATCTGTAGGAATGTTACCACTGGCCCGCATCATGGAGGCTAATCAACGCCTCAAAAGGGTGGTGGAACCCACTCCACTTCAGAAAAATCTGAATCTATCTGATATATACGATTGCGAGGTTCTCCTGAAAAGGGAGGACCTCCAAGTCGTACGTTCCTACAAGATTAGAGGGGCTTACAATCGTATGTCCCAATTAAATGATGAGGACCGTGGCAGAGGCATTGTCTGTGCCAGTGCGGGTAATCATGCTCAAGGAGTGGCTTTGTCTTGCTATAAGTTGGGGATTGAGGGCAAAATTTATATGCCTAGTACCACTCCCCGCCAAAAGGTGCGCAAAGTGAAGTTGTTTGGCAAAGCCAAAGTGGAAGTCCTATTAGTAGGCGATACTTTTGACGATGCCTATGCTGCCGCTATGCAGGACAGTCAAGATAGTGGTGCTGTCTTTATTCATCCTTTCGATGATCCCATGGTGATTGCTGGCCAAGGCACGGTCGGGATGGAGATCCTCGATCAAGTCCAAGGAATCGACTATGTCTTTCTCGGTATTGGAGGGGGAGGATTAGCCTCTGGTTTAGGCCGTTACGTT
>CAZHOC010001408.1:1772-2011 GCA_964534295.1 uncultured Bacteroidia bacterium
CTAGCACCAAAATCATTGGGGTCGAACCCAGCGGAGCGCCAGCAATGAAGCGTTCTTTGGAAAAGGGAGAAATCGTAACCCTTGATGAAATTGATAAGTTTGTCGATGGAGCGGCGGTCAAAAGGGTAGGGAAGGAGACCTTCCAAATCTGCCGCGAAGTGTTGGATGATATGGTAATCGTTCCCGAAGGGAAAATTTGCACAACCATCCTCCATCTCTATGATGAAGAAGCTATCGTA
>CAZHOC010001409.1:0-2010 GCA_964534295.1 uncultured Bacteroidia bacterium
ACCGCCTCTCGATTTTTGTAGCGCGTTTTTTCGGTTTGGAGATCTAGCTTGAGGAAATCTTTACCCCTTACATAAATCAAGCGTTCACAGCGCAGCTTGCCTTCCGGATCAAATAGACTGAGGGTCATGATCCCCTCCGGAATTTTATAATTAGGGATAGAGACTTGGTAGCTCTGCCCTTTGAGTTTTGCTCTTACCAGCGATACAATCTGACCTCGTACTTGGGCCAAGAGTACAAATTCGGAATTGGCTAAGTCTTTAGAGGCTTGCACATTGATTTCATTAAACATGGCGCTTGCCTTGGCTTCCATCACAAAGCCTTTTTTCTCAGCTTTGGGAAGATTGACCATGATGGCTTCATTCCAATCATCTACCCTGACCTTGGCCGTATATTGAGCGTTCGCCTGAGGCGTAAAAGCAAAAGAACCCATGCCTTTATACTCTGTTTTAAAGCTCGCTACCGCCTTGCCATCTTTGTCTAGTATTTCGCCTTCGGCGGAACGCCCCAATCCATCGCTACCGACTACTTTGACTCCAATGATGCTTTGCAGCCCTCCGATAAGTTGTCCCCCTTCGGGCAACAATTGTACATCGGGAGTTTGACGTACTCGCCATCTCGCTGGAGGCACTGATTCTTTGCCTTTGGCGAGAATTTGAATAGAGGTCTGAAAGGAGGTGCCAAAATTGCGCATCCATTGGGTATAGGCTCTCAAATGATAAGTACCAGGACCGATATCTTTGGGGATATTGATATCACCAGGGGCGCCACCATCCGTAACATCAAGGGTGTGCCTTACGATAAGGGAGTCCTGGGCATTGATGAGCTCAACATAGGCGACAGAGCTAATAAAACTTGGCTGATGGAGATAAGCATCCACCAGGTAAAGTTTCAGCCAGATTTGTTCCCCCGGAAGGTAAACATCCTTATCTAGCTGCATATAAACCTTTTCTTCAGGGTTTTCCTGTTGCCGCTTTTTGAGGGCTTCAGGTAAGCGCTTTTGAATCGGTTCTTGGGCATTAGTAGTAAGTGTCACTGCTAGTAGTGATAGCAGAAGAAGGAATGTGTTTCTCATGTAAAAGTCGTTTTGATAGATCAGCAATTTATGAAAAAGGTACCAAGGGCGGAGGGGATAATTTTTAGACTGCGTTTCACGGGAAAATATTCCAAAGCCATTGGAAATCACAAAGCGCGAAATAAATATTCCCTTTTCGCAATATTGCCTTATCGAAATAGAGGGATCTCTGGATTCATTGGTTGGAATCAAGGCTTTCGTCGCAAAAAAACATTAGCAGGAAGATTAAGGACCTTGGCGATTATCCCAGGCTATTTAGGAAGTCTGATTAAGGGGTTTTGAGTTGTGTTTGATTGCTAAGTGACTGGTTATCAGTTGTTAAAGTCTAAATGTGAAAAGCTAAATAGTCCGTTGGCGGCTGCAGCTTTATTGTCAATGCAATTTTTTGTCGTTGACGAGGCTTCGATAAGGTTTGAGGAACTGATAGTCATTTAGACTACTTGGGAAAACCACACACTCTCCCAGAGAAAGCAAAGCCCCCGATCCTCTTCCAAAATTCGTGGCAAAGAGATGGGTGATAATACCTAGTCTCGAACCAACAATTAGGAACCCCAGATTCACATAACTAAAGACGATTAAGGCTTTGGATTTGTCGATGATGGGGCGTTGGTTTTCTATTATGGTCAATAACCAAAGCTCTGCCCTTCCAAATGGGAAAAGCAGAGCCGTTTAGACAAATATTGCTAGCTTTTGCTTAGCCTTGGTGCTCCTCACGGAGGAGATCCATCACCGTTTTTACAGGATTGAAGGTAATAGGCGGTACCTCTATAAATATGGTATTCCAATTAGCCATCGAACCATTCCATAGACCTGGTAATTCTTGGGCTTTTAGCTCCCGCCCATCCTTAGATTTATTAGCGATAAATCCAGTTGCTGGGTCCCGAAATTGCATGAGGTCAAACTTATCTCCTTTGAAGTCTTTAGTCGCACATACTAG
>CAZHOC010001410.1:0-2010 GCA_964534295.1 uncultured Bacteroidia bacterium
AGTAGAGAAGCTGAAGTTCGCTTCTGGATCAGGAATGACATCGAAGTTGATGATAGCGCTATCGCTCACACAGCCATTACGGGTAACGACAACAGATACCTTTTTAGGCCCCGGATTGAGATAATTTACTGCTCCGGGTGTTGAACTGGTACTCGTTGCGGGAACCGCGTCAGGACCAAAGTCCCAGGTGTAAGTATCTACATTAGGCTCACCCGTATAGACAAAGTTAAAGCTATTGCCCGCTAGACATTGATCCGCAACAGGATCAATACCTGCATTTGGCTCTGGCAAGACATTAGTCGTTTGACAGGCAATACCAGATAAACAAGATTGGTTATCGACTTGGATACAAACTGACTTCGCGCCAGAGGTACTCCAAACTACTTTGTATGGTCCTTGAGCACTAGGCAAACCTAAGTTTTCAACGTAGGTAGCGCCATCAAAATCCCAATTGAAGGTTGCAGTCGCAGGCGCATTGCCTTGATAGGTATAAAAAGCAGTATCGCCTAAGCAAACATCGGTTGGACCACTGATCTGTGCCGTAGGCACCAAGATCACCTCTAGTACTTGGGTAGTAGGTGTACTCGAGCAGCCATCTTGAATTACATTTAGACTAATGGTCTTAGTACCCGTAGAACTATAATTGACCCCATAAGGACCCGGGCCTGTACCACTTGTACTTGAACCTACGCCAAAATCCCATTGGTAGAGAGCAGTTGTAGGAGCTGTACCGGTATAGATAATACTTGCAAATTGATTCTCACAAATCGAAAGAGGTGCTAAGAAAGTAGAAGTTGGAGTAGGCTTAACTGTAACCGTAACCTGCGCCACACTTGGGCAACCAGCAGCATCAGTAGCTGTCAGGGTATAAGTAGTAGTAGTGGTAGGCGATACCACAGGATTAGAGCTGTTACTACCAATAGGCTGCCAATCAAATGTGTAGCCCGGTGCTCCAGATAGAGAAGAACTCAAAGTAGTTTGATCTCCTTCACAAATATCAGCCGGCGAAGCCGAAACGGTCATCGCAGTATTGCTGATAAAAATATCTTCTGAGGTGTATAGACAAACATTACCACAGTTGTCGAGGATATCATCGATGATGGTAACCGTATAGGTTCCAGTCATGGTAATGGCTGGCGTTACCTGAAGGGTAAACTCATCATCAAAGGTTCCACCTCCAGTACATACTGGACTGATTACACCTGTAACCGTATAAGGACCTCCAGGACCAGTCAAAGTGAAGTCAGTAGGATCTACCGTATTACAAAGGACATTCTCAGAAAAAGGAATGGTGATATTACCCGTACCGCAATTCGAAGAAAGGGCATCCATCTGAGGAGGCACGTTATCAAAGATAACAGCAGTAGAACCTGAAAAGTCCAAGGTATAACCTGTAGTAGAGCCAGACCAGTTACTTACGTTTACTACGTAAGTCTCACCTGCAAGTACCGGAATCGGAACATTAATCTGACCACCCGGTGGTTGAGAGGCAGTAGGACCGGTATTACCAGAGATACCGGAGAAATTACAGGAAACTTCCAAGGCGGCATTAGTGGCAATATCAGCACAACTCGCATTGGTCAAGTTGTAAACCGCCCAATCATAATCATCAAATGGATCCACAGGGGAGATAATGAAATCTACCAAACCGGCGGCTTGCACTGTAAAAATGTACCAAGTATCGTTTACCTCTCCACCGCCCAGACAGGAAATTGTACCATCAATTTCGTTGGGGTTAAGGCCCTCCCCTTGGTAGGAGTTCGGTTGAACAAAAATGTTCTGGCAGACCGGGAGTGCATTAATACAGTCCTGCTCTGGTTGATTAGGCGGTAGTTGGCCCCATAAAGGAGAAATACTGCCTAACAAAATCAGTACGCAAATACTGAATGGGGTAATTAGTCGCATGAGTCAAAATAGCTTGTTAACAGACAATCGGATATTAGAGTGACAGTGCTGTAGTAATCCTAGTTTGCTGTTGACTAAGGGTAGAATACAAATCGGACCATTAAG
>CAZHOC010001411.1:0-2009 GCA_964534295.1 uncultured Bacteroidia bacterium
CCTCCCTCAGATTTAGGCGTCTGAATACGCCTGCCGTCCAATTTGAAAAGAACACTTTCGCCTTCTACATTCAGGCCAACGGTACCGCCTTCGGCAGACAAAAGCGTTTCTCGATTTTCTTTATTGTAATAAGGGATTTCAATTCTACTGTAAGCACGAGCACCCGCTTCGTTTAAAATCTTTATGCGACGATGATAGGTGTATCTAAGTCGAGGAAGGGTGCCCAAAATATCAAATTCAACAGCGCCATAATCCATCAATACTACCGCGTTTGCCCCCTCGTATTCGGGAATGCTTTCGATTTCAATCCACTCGGGTGATATCTCTCCCAGTTTGGGGTGGATGTCCGAATTTTGGGCATAAATAAGGCTGGGAATGAGGCAAAAAAGCAATCCCAACCAAGAGGGGAGTCGTCCGATAGATAGGTACATGGTTAATTAGAATCTGCTAAGTTTGTGGTAAAATGAAATTCCTCCTGTGTATGTATAAGATACAAATAAAAATCAGGGGGAAATGTTTGCCACCCAACAATTTAGCCTTTTCTAAATGCATAAAGAGCATCCGCAATTTTGCGGTCATTGCTTAGCCTTGGGAATTTATTCTGACCGCCTAATTTGCCAATGGATTTCATGTATTCACGACTAGCGGCTAGCTCTAGAGGTACGAGTTCCGCGAGGCGGAGAATATTCCCTTCTCGCAAATCAGCATAATAGCTGTTTTGGCGCTGTACGGATTTGTCCAAAATCGTTTGAAATTCTGTCATATCTCTAGGCTCAGTAGCAAACTCTACTAGCCACTCATGAGCCGATTCTCCCTTGGTCTCGCGTATCTTTGGGGCTACAGTAAACTCTTGCACCTTAGCTCCGGTGGCTTCGCAAGCTTCTATCATGGCTTGATTGACTTCCTCGCTAATCACGTGTTCGCCGAAGGCGCTGATAAAATGCTTGACCCTACCGGATACGCGGATCTTCCATGGGTCGGTGGAAGTGAATTTGACTGTATCTCCTATGTCGTAGGCCCATAAACCTGCATTAGAGGATAAAATCAGGGCATATTGTTCCCCTACCTCTACTTCTCCCAAGGTCAAGCGTTTGGCATCGACTTTCCCATATTCACTCAAGGGAATAAACTCAAAGAAGATTCCATAATTAGGCATGAGCAGGAGGCCATTATCCTTTTGACTATCCTGGATGGCGAAGAAACCCTCTGAGGCAGGAAATACCTCGCTATTGGCGACTTTTCCTTCAAAATAACGTTCAAAGATGTTTTCGTATGGCTGGAAATCAACTCCTCCTTGGATGAAGAGTTGTAGATTGGGCCAAGCCTCTAATGGCTGCTTGCCTGTTTGGGCTTCTAATTGCTCAAATAACATCTGCACCCAAGGCGGAATGCCTGAGATTAAACGTAGATCTTGATCATGAATCTCTGATACGATGGTAGAAACCTTTGTCTCCCAGTCCTCTATGATGTTAGCCTCATAGGAAGGAACTCGGTTTTTGAGTAGGTAGGAGGGAACAAAGTGGTTGACAATACCTGAAAGGCGGCCCGTCTTGAGGCCATATTCATTTTGCTCGATTTCGGGGCTACCTGAAAGAAACATCATCTTTCCGTCCAAGAAATCCGCCTGCCCTGTTTCGGCCATATAGCACATGATGGCATCGCGAGCGCCCAAAACTTGCTTTTGGATCGAATCTTTGGTGATGGGGATGTACTTCGCCCCGGAGGTGGTACCTGAGGTTTTGGCGAGATAAAGAGGTGTTCCTGGCCAAGAGACGTCTTTTTCACCTTTATATATGCGGTCAAGCCATGAGCGTGATTTTTCATAGTCCCGTACCGGAACGCGTTTTTGAAAATCAGCATAGCTTTTGATTTGATCAAAACCATGCTCTTTACCGAAAGCGGTTTGACGTCCTTTGTTGATTAGTTCTTGAAAGGTCTTTTGTTGCAGGGCTACTGCATCCTTGCGGATACGTCCGATTTTACGGTAACGGCGTCGGGCCCATGCGAGG
>CAZHOC010001412.1:0-521 GCA_964534295.1 uncultured Bacteroidia bacterium
GCCAACCAGAGGACCGCAGTACTACAAATACCAATAATAGGTTTGCAAGTATGCCGAGCATAATGCTCCCGTAGTCATATTGGGCCTTCAGAGATAAAATGGTGGTGAGCGTTCCGGCACCGGCTACCAAAGGAAAGGCTATCGGAACAATCGTGCCTGAGCTGCTGCCGTCTTGCTCTTCTTTGAAAAATCGAATCCCAAGCGTCAGCTCTAGCCCAATAAAAAAGATGATCAATGAGCCGGCTAGAGCAAAGGAACTTACCTCTATGCCAAAAATATGGAGCATAGAAGCACCAAAAAACAAAAAGCCAATCATCAACATTCCTGCAATCATCGTGGCCATCCCGGCATGAATCTTTTTTCCTTGCCTTTTGAGATCGATGATCACTGGCAGGGAGCCGACGATGTCGATGACAGAAAATAAGATGAGACTTACCGATAAGATGGCTTGTAGTTGCATATGATTTAGTGTTAAGCTTTGCGGTAAAATTAATCACATTGACCATATTCTTATCGAATTG
>CAZHOC010001412.1:546-2009 GCA_964534295.1 uncultured Bacteroidia bacterium
ATTGTTTCTCTGTTTATGATTTTGTGTCAGTTTGTTAAATTTGCTAAGCCGTTTTTCCTAAACTGACTATTTACCATGGCCTATCGATTGCTCAAAAATCAATTTGATCCTTTGGATTTGGAGATCATGTCTGTTTTGACAGAAGATGCTCGCATTCCTTTTGCTCAGCTCGCCCAACAGCTCAAAGTTTCTAACTCTTTGATCCATCAACGAGTCCGAAAGTTGAAGAAGGCAGGGGTGCTGAAAGAAGCGGTCTTTTTGCTCAATCCGGAGCGCTTGGGATATGAAACCTGCGCGTTTTGTTCCCTCATACTGACCCACGCTCGCTTTATGCAGCCCATCCTGCGTAAGCTAGAAACTATACCAGAGATCGTAGATTGTGTCAACATTGCGGGGCGCTATGCTATTATGGTCAAGATCTATGCGATCAATAACCAACATCTGAGGGACATTGTATATGAAAAGATCCAAACCATCGAAGGAGTAGAGGGAACCAATACGGTTGTAGCTTTTGAGACGGCCTTTTCGCGAGAGGTGCCCTTGGAAGTATCCTAAAAAAATAGCGCCGCATCATGATGCGGCGCCACGTTCAAAAAACAAAGATGAATTATCATCAACCCGTTGGTACAGAGCGCTTCTCCGTTTCTTCCAACATAGGGGTGGTTTCATTTACAAATGGCTGGTTGTACCAGCGTGTACCCGTAGCCTTATAAACAGCGTTCGCTAAGGCTGCAGCCACAGGAGGCATACCTGGCTCACCAAGACCAGTAGGATCGATTCCGTTCTCGACAAAGAAGGTTTCAATCTCCAGAGGCGCTTCTTGATGGCGGATGAGGCGATATTGGTGGAAGTTGTTTTGCTCAGGCTTGCCTTCTGCAAAAGTCATCGCACTATACATCGCGTGTCCAATTCCATCTACGATGCCGCCTTCAAGCTGATTGCGAGCACCCGTTGGATTGACCACAATCCCACAATCTACCGCACACCATACCTTCTTGACCTTAGGCTCATTATCTACCATCTCTACATCTACTACTTGAGCGACATAAGAGTTGTGGCAGTAATAGGCAGAAACTCCACGAGAAACGCCCGGCATCTCTTTACCCCAACCAGCCTTTTCTTTGACCAATTTGAGCACACCTGCATAACGCTCCGCGTCATAGTCATTGCGTTCCCCGACGGGGCGGTCCATAGCACGTTGAAACAAGCCTAGGCGAAACTCAATCGGGTCTTGTCCGGCTGCTTCCGCTACTTCGTCCAAGAAAGCTTGCTCAGCGTAGGCAATAAAGTTGGAACGAGGTGCACGCCAAGCTCCTGTCGAAATATTGGAGGACATATAAGACTCCTCCGCCTTATAATTGTCTACCGTTCCGGCAGGGAAGCGATTGACGAAGAGAGGGCTGTCATTTGATCCTGCACCGCGTACCTGCCAGGCAATCAGATTGTTGTCGGCGTCGAGCGCA
>CAZHOC010001413.1:0-2006 GCA_964534295.1 uncultured Bacteroidia bacterium
CGTAGCCTACTTCGGTAAATTTAGAGGCCTCAACTTTGATAAAGGGGGCCTCTGCCAACTGCGCCAGACGACGCGCAATTTCTGTTTTACCGACCCCGGTTGGGCCGATCATCATGATGTTATTTGGGATGATTTCTTTGCGTATTTCTTCCCTAGCGTTGAGCCTGCGCCAACGATTACGCAAAGCGATGGCCACTGATTTTTTTGCGTCTGCCTGACCAATGATATATTTATCCAGCTCCTGCACAATGCGAGCCGGCGTTAAGCTTTTTTCCATAGGGTAAAAATACGAAAATTTAGGCTTGCCGTCCTATAATCGGCCATCTGCAGCAGAGATTGCTCCCTCGGTGCCGAGTTTCTCGTGTATTTCTCTACGCATCTGTAGCAAATGCATATTGATCTCTAGCCAATAGTCGAGCTGTTCGGCATCTTGTTGGTCCTGTGCCTCCTTGACTTTTTCTCGACTTTCTTGGATGAGACGATCGATTTTTTTGCTTTTGTAATGAAACAGAGGGCCTTGAACTGTTTTGCGTAAGTCAGAGTCTAAATCCAATACGTAAGCGCCATGCTTGCGCCAACCTGGGCTGATCTCGTGCCGAGGTACTAGTAGATCCGAAACCAGTTTGCGGATATCATCATTTTCATGATTGAGGTAACGATTGATATCGACATTGCCTTGCTCATTATACTCTGTGAAAATCATCGTTTTGAGATTTTCAAAATTTGAGTTCTCAAAAGCAATGTCCTCTAGCTCTTCCACGAAGAAATCCATCAGAGGAATTTTCTCCACTTCGACTGGGTTGCCAGCAGCGTCCTCCAAAGCGACCCCTTCTTCGGCAAAGCCTTCGCCAGGATAGTTGATCAGTACTCGTAGCAGTTCTTTTTCCTGGTTGGATAGCTCAAGTTTCTCAAAAGCCTTAAGGTCTTTTACCTCGGCTACCTCTGGTGGAGGAGGCATACCCGGAGGGTAATCAGTCGCATTTTGGCGCCGTCTCCGATCTCGCATATCCAGCTTATTGTGCGCTTTCAATGCTTCTTCGACCGCATGAGTCATCAGGCTTTCGCTGATCTCCATGCGCTGCGCCACATGCTTGATAAACATCTGCCGCTGTACTCGGTCAGGAAGGAAGCCTAAAGTATCTGCTAAGCCTTTGACGATCTCTGATTGCACGACCGGGTCTTTGACATTTTTACCCTCGCTTAGGACGCGCATCTTAAAATCAATGAAACTTAGGGCTTCATCTGAGACATAATCGAGGAAAGCTTGTGATCCTTTATCATTGACATAGGAGTCCGGATCGTGGCCATCTGGTAGGATGAGTACCTTGGCGTTCATCTCCTCCTTGAGAAGAAGGTCAATACCTCGCGTGGCTGCCTTAATCCCCGCATTGTCGCCATCATATATCATGAGGACGTTGCGAGTATAGCGACGGATCAAGCGTATCTGCTCAATGGTGAGAGCCGTTCCGCTGGAAGCGACCACATGCTTGATACCATTTTGATGCAAAGCGATGGTATCCATATAGCCCTCCGTCATGATGCAGAGATCCTCATCACGGATGGCTTTCTTGGCTTGGTATAAGCCGTATAAGACCTGACTTTTGTGGTAAATCTCCGACTCAGGGGAGTTGATATATTTACCAACATCTTTGCGCTGGCTAAGGATACGGCCTCCAAAACCAAGCACTTTGCCGACTGGACTGAGGATGGGAAACATCACCCGACCCCTAAAGCGGTCAATCAGTTTCTTGGTCTTTTCTGAGCGGCTGTTAAGCCCCAGCTCTATGAGATAATCGTCATTGAACTGCTGCTTGGTAGCAGCTTTGGCAAAGGTATCCCAGCTGTCTGCTGCATAACCCAACTGAAACTCTTGAATGGTAGCGTCTAATATGCCCCTTTCTTTGAAGTAAGTAAGCCCGATTTGCTTGCCTTCGTCGGATTCTAGCAGCTGCTCTTGAAAAAACTTAGCCGCAAACTCATTGACGATAAAGAGGCTCTGGCGCTTG
>CAZHOC010001414.1:0-2000 GCA_964534295.1 uncultured Bacteroidia bacterium
TAGCGGCCTTCTTTCGAACCAAAAACGCCGATCATCTTGTCGAGCTTATCGTAATAAGGCTTGACATCATCGTAGCTAATGGGCCAGTTTTCACCGTAGCCATCCACATCTTTGTGTTTGAAGTCTATGGGTCCAAAACGAAGCGAAATACGTCCCCAGTGGTTAGTACGGCCACCTAGCATACGAGAACGCCACCACATAAAGTTCGTATCCTCGCCTTGGGTATAGGGTTCACCTTCGACTTCCCAATCACCCCAAGATTGGTCATAGTCCCCGAAGGCACGGGTTACACTAGCCCCGCGTCTAGGAGATTCCCAGGGATACTTAAGCTGGGTCATAGTCTTAGGGTCCTTAGGGTCAAAAAAGGAACCTGCTTCCACCACAGCGACTCTTAGGCCTGCCTCAGCGAGCTGATTAGCGGCCATGCCCCCTCCTGCGCCTGATCCCACGATAATGGCATCATACACATCAGGAGATTCAATAATCTGCATGTTTTGTAGTAGTTTATTCGGTCAATTTTAAATGCGAAATATAAGATAAAGCCTATCTCCTAGCTTTGGAAAAAAAACTGCCTATTTATTCGGCACAATCGGTATAAGGCGCGAATCATCAAGCGCTGCGGTGCGATGGCCTGCCGTTTTGAGGTACTCTCGGTCGTTGGCAAAGGCTAAAAAGGCCTCCACACTTTTGTGCTTCACTAAGAGCATGAGATCCCAATCTTCATCCGTAGGGCCAATCAAAGGAGCGGTGGGCTTGCCCGCATATATCACTGAAGCACCCGCTTTTTGAATCAAGGGAGTGGTAAACTTCATGTATTGGCGATAAGCTTCAGCTCCTGAGACAGGGCTTTCTGGCGCTAGTTCTGGAGACTCGCTATAATCCGCTTCCTCCCGATACTTGAGCAAATTGAGCATCACCACTTCGCCTTCAATCCCGGCACGAACAAAGGCTTTCCCTGCTTCTCGGGTGCTGTGGACGTATTTTTCTTTCATGTTTGATTTTTATGGAGGTTTTAAGGCCTTTCCTATTTGTTGTCTTTTTTGGGGTTTACTCCCGAAAGCTTTCGGGACGCGGAACGCTTATCTCATTAAAGTCATTTCGGCAAACTCAAAATAAAAAAACCTATTGTCATGCTGAGCCTGTCGATGCACCTTTAAATAATCTTTCCCTGCTGTGCAGAACGCTTATCCTTTTCTATCCAACCTATACACAAAGCACTCATCCTCACCAAAGTTCCGCTCCTCCACAAAGCGAAAGCCTAGCTTTTCGTAAAACTTATGCGCTCGTGTATTGCTCTGCAAAGGGTCAATTAAGATAGCATTTACCTCTGGCGCTGCAAAGCAGCGAGCGATGGCTTTTTGCATCATGATCGTCCCATATCCTTGACCAAGGTCCGAAGCTTCTCCAATCCAAATATCTATGGCCCTAAGATTGGGCGTTACCTCGCCCCAATAATGGCTTTCCTCTTCGTAAGGATCGATGATCTGTACGAAACCAATGGGTCGGCCATCTAATTCTGCAATCAACTGTTCCCGCCAAGTAGGGTTTTGGGCCAAATCTGTCTCCCACTCCCAATCATCAGCGCCGGAGGTGATTACATGTGGCTGCTCATCCCAATGCCGCAGCAAAGACAAATCGTTCGGTGAAGCCGGCCTAAAAACAATACGCTCTGATAAATCCATACTCCCCTAGCCTAATGGAAAATAACTATGCTAAAATATCCTTGACTATATGTCCATGTACATCCGTCAAGCGGAATCTCCGCCCCTGATATTTAAAAGTCAAGCGTTCATGATCAATGCCTAAAAGATGTAGTACAGTGGCTTGAAAATCATGGACGTGAACCCCATCCTTGATGACATTGTAACTAAACTCGTCCGTCTCACCGTAGCTAAAGCCAGCTTTAACGCCTGCGCCAGCCATCCACATCGTAAAACAGCCCGGATGATGATCTCTGCCGTAGTTGGTCTCCGTGAGCTTTCCTTGCGAGAAAGAAGTCC
>CAZHOC010001415.1:0-1999 GCA_964534295.1 uncultured Bacteroidia bacterium
TAGAAGGGGATAGCATTTACTCAGCCGTTAATACCGTTCCTCAGGGGACGAATCTCACCTACAACTATTACATCTTTAACGGTGTTGGACCAATCGTACCAGGTACAAGTCTTTGCGATGGTACAACTGGATTTTTCGAATCAGATACTGCCTTTGCCAATTGTGCAACTACTTCAGGTTCTACCAGAACTTATACTGTCAGTATGGGAGTGGATTCTATTCCTGTGGTATGCTTCGCACAATGTGAAAACTGTCCTATCTTCAGCTCAGGTCCGAGTATTCCAGTTACCTTCCAGGTCAACATGCGTAATGAAATGTTCCTAGGAAACTTTGATCCAGCAACGGACATCCTCGCCTTAGCAAGTGGTAGCTTCGCTCCTAATTGTGGCCCAGTATTGACTGACCCAGATGGTGATAGCACCTTCACTTATACCGCTATCCTACAGGAAGGTACTGTAGTCTCTTATAAGTACTTTGTTTACACCTCTGGAGGTCCTGTTACGCCCGGTACCACCATTTGTGATATGACTACTGGATTCTATGAATCTAGTGCTGACTTCATCAACTGTTCGAGCGGTACGCAAGGTCAAGATCGTGTTTATACTGTTCCAAGTGGCTTGGTTGCTGATGTGATTCCATTGGTTTGCTTTAGCGAATGTGGCAACTGTTCTGCCCTTTCTTCTCCCACTAATGCCGTAACCTTCAAAGTAGACATGTCTGACTATCCAGGTAGCTTCAGCAATGTCAACGTCAATGGTAACTTCAACGGTTTCTGCGGTACTTGTAACACCCTACAAGACTTAGATGGGGATAACATCTACGAGACAACAGTAGACATCTCCACTGATTCTATCATCTACCTCTTTACCATCGATGGTTTTGCAGCAACTGAATCCTTCTCTGGTGGCGAGTCTTGTACCCGTACCGTAGTCAGCCCACAAGGAGCCAATACTTTCCGTGCTCTCAATGGCATCACCCAAGACATAGAGTTAGACGCAGTCTGCTGGAACTTCTGTAAGCCATGTTTCAATGTCGTTACCTTCAAAGTTGACATGTCTAAATATCCAGATCCATTCAACACCGTCAACCTAAGCGGCGACTTCAATGGCTTCTGTAGCAACTGTGCTTTGATGACCGACGCGGATAACGATATGGTTTATGAGATTGATATCGAACTAGAGTCTGACTCAGCTCAATATCTCTTCAGCCTTGACAATGGTGCGAAAATAGAATCCTTCCAAGTAGGAGCCGAGTGTACGCGTACTACCACTACTCCACAAGGGGTATTCACCAACCGTTACTTAAGCACTACTGAGGATACTGTACTTGCGGCAAGTTGCTGGAACTTCTGCGCCACTTGTGATGCTGTTTCGATTGAGCAGGATTTGACCAACAGTCTCTTTACTATCCAGCCCAATCGAGTACACGATGCTTTCAAGGTTGATTTTGGTACAGCTTCGCTGAACGCTCAAAACCAACTAGAAGTCATCGATGCCACTGGCAAGCTAGTTTATCGTTCGCGGATAGCGCCAGGTACCCAAGCACAAACCATCAAGGTGAGTAACTGGGCCAAAGGAATCTATCTCGTTCGCTTTAGCAGCAACGATCAATTCCAAATCCAAAAAGTATTAGTGGAATAAAAAAGCTAATCAAGATATTAAGCGTCATCCAGGTCTGGGTGGCGCTTTTTTATTTTGCTGAGGTTGCGTTTTAGAGTCTGTTCCAGAACGTCAAGTTTTACCGGTTTGCTTAGATAATCGTCCATTCCGACCGCCAAATACTTTTCTCGATCACCTAGCATAGCGTTAGCAGTCATCGCAATAATAATCGGTTGACGCTCCGAAGGTATGTCTGCGCGAATGCTCTGGGTAGCTTCCATACCATCCATTTCCGGCATTTGGATATCCATAAAAACGATATCATAATCCTGGCGTTGGAGCGCCTCAAAAGCCTCCTTGCCATTCCCAACAATATCAATCCGAAATCCAAGCTTGGAGAG
>CAZHOC010001416.1:0-1057 GCA_964534295.1 uncultured Bacteroidia bacterium
ATGGCGCCGCAGCCAGAGAAGGGGTTTACTATTATAGCCTCAAGATCGGGGAGAAGGTTTACAACGGCAATATCACCCTGATGCGATAGAGTAAAAGAGATCATTTCAAATACGATACAAAAGCGCTGCTCGAGAGGGTAGCGCTTTTTTGTTGGCACCGCTGCGCGGAACGCTTATCTCTATCTGCGGAAATCTCCCCATTCCATTATTTTTATCTTTGAAGCAAATCGGATTGCTGCATGAAGTACGTTGACGAGTTATATGGAGAATATGAATTAGAAGGCGTAATCGCTGAACTGATCCAAACGGAGCTTTTTCAGCGTTTAAAGAGGATCCATCAAGGAGGCGGCATTTTCCTAGTCAGTCCACATATCGATCACACTCGCTTTGAGCACTCCATCGGTGTAATGCTTCTCATCAAAGACTTAGGCGGCAGCATTGAAGCGCAAATCGCTGGTTTGATTCATGATATTTCTCATACCGCCTTCTCCCATCTGATTGATTATGTCCTAGAGCTGGCAGAGGAAGATTATCATGAAAAAAGATACTTTGAGCTAATCAAAGATTCTGCAATAAGCCAGCAATTACATAAGTATGGCTTTGACCTAAACGATTTTGAAAAACTAGAAGCCTATCCACTATTAGAAAACCCCTTACCTAATCTTTCGGCGGATAGAATCGATTATACCCTTCGGGATCTTTTTCAGCTCCACAAGCTTTCAAAAGAAGAGATAAAATGGTTCAAAAGAGGTCTTCAAGTTTTCGAAGGTAGGATAGTTGTTAAAAAGAAGGAATACGCAGAATGGTTTCAAGCCAAGTACAAAAGCCTCACTAAAGATTATTTCGAATCTCCTGAGAATAAAGGGGTACATCTTATCCTGAAAAATTTACTTAAAGACGCATTGGCGAAAGGGCAAATTTTCGAAAGTGATTTTTGGGAGGACGATTACTATTTGATGGACAAGCTAGGGGGAGAAGAAAAGCTAAAGCAATTCATCAAAGCAAAAGGAATCGCCCAACATCAAGTAATTCGAATGAAGCCGCGAGCGGTTGATCC
>CAZHOC010001416.1:1067-1998 GCA_964534295.1 uncultured Bacteroidia bacterium
TGAGATCATTTTCGATCAACAAGTCAAGAGACTTTCCGAACTAATGGGATAGCAAGCGGACCATTTTAACCGGATTAAGCGTTCCGCGCAGCGGAAGGATGAATGTCGAATGTCCAATAATGAAGGTCTAATGTCGAAGTTTTGTTAATCCCTTATAAGTTAGGCGTTTGATATTCGTAATTCAGCATACAGCCGTTCCGCGCAGCGGTAGAAAAATAAAGACAAAAAAATGCCCCGTCCTGCAAGCAGAACGGGGCAAAGCTTTAGGCAATTAGCCTTATTCGATAATCAGACGCTTGTGCATGACAGCATCTGGGGTTCTTACTTCAAGGATATACAATCCAGTTGCTAGCGTGCTAGGCAAGCTAACTTCTTGAGTGTAGTTTCCGCGAATCTGACCGATGTTACGAGTATAAACGATTTGACCAGCAGCGTTGCTCACTTTGAGCGCTACTTTGTCAAGGTTGATACCAGCAAACTTAACCTCAAAGATACCGCTGTTCGGGTTTGGATATACTTGAACCGCTTGGCTCAGTAGATCGTTCTCGATATTTACGTTGGTAACGATGATGGTGTCAGTCTTGGTAGAAGTACCACAATCATTGGTCGCTGTCAAAGTAACGATAAAGGTATCGTTGGTAGCGAAAGTATAAGTAGGATTGGCGTCCATGCTAGTGTTGCCATCGCCAAAGTCCCACATAACAGAATCCGCGTCAGTTGACATGTCAGAGAAGCTAATCTCATAGTTGACATCACCTGGTACGAAATCAAAGTCAGCTACAGGGAAGGTATCAGTAGCGGCAATTGAAAGCGTTGGAGAGGTCAATTCACAACCATTAGCGTCAGTGATAACGCCGGTGTAATCACCTACAGGTAGCATCATAAGATCTTCAGTAGTTGCACCATTGCTCCAAGAGAAGGTGTAACCAGC
>CAZHOC010001417.1:0-1997 GCA_964534295.1 uncultured Bacteroidia bacterium
TCGATGAAGCTATTTTTTACGTTTTCTGTCTTTTCCATTTTCTTGTATTTGTTATGATGTGAGGTTACAAAAGGGCTGTAGGCACAAGCTTTTCACTTTTCTTCCCTTGCGATTTTCGCTTTGGGGTAGCCTTACCTTCTCCCTTGAATCTGCCTTTGGAGTCGCGTTGGCGCTTGTTGCCCATACCAATCCCCTCAACTGGCTTTTCTTCTTTTTTCCTGGATTGTTTCACCACATAGAATACTCCTCCTCCCACAACCAGAACTCCGGCTCCAATGAGGAGAGCAGTCTTGTTTTTTTGTAGGAAGCTTTGTTTTTCTTCGGTTGGTTCCACAACTGTGGCTGGCAAAGCGGTACTTGCAGAACGGCTAACAGCCGATGACGGACTGGAAGTTGGCACAGCAGAAGGCGTTGGTGTCCTTCTTACTGCTGAGGTAGGTGAAGAAGTTGGTCGAATAGGTGAAGTAAACCTTGTGAGCGATCTGGGCACTGATCGTGGGAGTTGCCTTACAACTGGTGCGGGTGCAGCACCTCCCGATCTTCTTGAAGAAGGAACTAAGGACCTGGCCTGGCTTACGGTATTAGTTACCCTGTTGCGAATTTGCTTTGCATCATCGACTACCTTTTTCCCTTTGTCAAATACACCGGTAATCTTATTGAGTATAGCTGCTACAGACCCTACTGCTCCTGAAGCTGCCGCTATAGCTGAACCGGTCACAACTACCCCAAGCCCTTCCATTTCTACTGTGTCTTGCAGCATGGATTCTATCTCATCAGCATCCATTTCAATGACCATTCGCTCAAATGGGTCAGCATAGTCATCGGTAAAGTCCAAGGGACTTCCCAGCTCAATACCACTCAGTGGTACTGACTTGTCTTTGTTTCCTTTACCTGTAAGAATGGCTTTTTTGAGATTACTGCTCTTACCTCCGGCTAATTCATAAATTTTATTCGCTTTTGATATAGCACCTTTCAATTTGGAAAAGCCACTCATGCTCATTCCTCTCTTTCTTGCTTCAGCATCGCTGAGGTAACCAAACCGTAAACGTTCGGCTACTTTCATGAGATTGGTTTTCATGGCTAGTAAAAAGCCATTTCTAAGTAAGATGGTTGCCGGATTCAGAAATCTATTGAAGGTCTTAACTACTGGTTTAAGGATTTTCTTGCCTGTGAACTTTGCTGCTTTTTTGATACCTCTACCTACCGGGCGAATCACTTTTTTGCCGACAAATCTTGTGGCCTTCTTCAAGCCTCTTCCTATCTTTTTGAAGAAGCCAAGCTCTCCCAGACCATCTACCACATAAAGGTTTTCTTCGGCATCTGCATACATGACTACATTGCCATCTTCATCCAGAATTTCGTAGGCAATTTCTGGTTCATGAACATAACCAAGTGCTTCTAAAGCTTCTATTTGTTGACCATTCATGCCTTCTTCCTGAAGCAATTCAAAGTCTATATCCTGGATATCGAGATTGTCTAAACCTGATCCCTCTAATCCTTCCAGTGTAAGTCCGTCTAAACGATGTAATTCCATAATTACTAGGTTAAAATTTGTGTTAGTTTATATGCTCCCAGACCTACTCCAAAAGCCAGTAATATCTTTCCAGCCAGTCCAGTCTTAATTTTCTTGGTCGTAGTGATAATGGGTGTTTCAAAGGCTTTTACCTGCACTACTTCTGTGGCTGGTTTCAGTCTTGTATTTGCCTCTATCGCTCTGGACGAGGATTTTTTCGAGGGAATAAGTGGCTGAGTTGATTCTGGTTGAATGGCTACTACAGGCTTCTGTTTTGGCGTACTTTCAGCAGTAAGATGTCTTAATGGCAATACACCTCTTCTCGTTCTGGTGCTATCCAGCCCATCGATTAAAAGGTCAAGTGAATCTACCCCGCTGATCTCCTGCAAACCATTAATTTCTCCCACTGGTGTAGGATCATCCACATCAAAATCACGGAAACCGGAGAATGGTACTTCGTAATCAAACTGATCAGTAACACAAT
>CAZHOC010001418.1:0-1994 GCA_964534295.1 uncultured Bacteroidia bacterium
GATGAAATTTTTGCAGATAAAGAGCATTTTGGACGCATATTCCGCAACAATGCAGTGATGAGCAGCATGGGCATTCCTCAAATCGCAGCTATTATGGGGCCTTGCGTTGCAGGAGGAGCTTATCTACCCATTATGAGCGATGAGGCATTGATTGTTGATGGTACAGGCTCTGTCTTTTTGGCTGGTCCTTATTTGGTCAAGTCAGCAATTGGAGAGGATGTCGGCCGTGAAGAACTCGGTGGCGCCACTATGCACAGTAGTATCTCTGGAGTGGTGGATTATCATATGCCAGACGATAAGACCTGTCTAGAAAAAGTTCGTTCTCTTGTATCCAAACTAGGAGAAACCCCCAAAGCAGGTTTTCACCGTGCCAAGCCTGTCAACCCGGAATTTGAACCCAAGGAGATCATGGGTATCCTTCCGTCCGATAGAGCCAAGCCTTATGATATGTGGGAGATTATCAATCGCCTCATTGACAAAGAAAGCGCCGACGAATACAAAGCCAGTTTTGGCGAGTCCATCATTACTACTTATGCCCGCATCGATGGCTGGGCGGTGGGCATAGTTGCCAATCAACGCAAAGTAATCCGCTCGGCAAAAGGCGAGATGCAATTTGGAGGCGTCATCTACTCTGATTCTGCTGACAAAGCGGCTCGCTTCATCATGAATTGTAATCAGAAGCGTATCCCGCTGGTGTTTTTGCAAGATGTTACGGGCTTTATGGTAGGCTCTCGCTCAGAGCAGGGAGGCATCATTAAAGATGGGGCCAAGATGGTCAATGCAGTCTCAAATTCGGTAGTGCCTAAGTTTACCTTTGTACTAGGCAATTCTTATGGGGCCGGTAATTATGCGATGTGTGGCAAAGCTTATGATCCACGATTGATATTTGCTTGGCCTTCGGCTCAGATTGCCGTGATGGGAGGTTCACAAGCAGCAAAGACACTCCTACAAATTCAAGTCTCCTCCCTCAAGAAGCAAGGCAAGGAAATCGATCCGGCAGAAGAAAAACGCTTACTTGAGGAGATCACGGAAAAATACAATCGCCAAACTTCGCCTTATTATGCGGCGGCTCGCTTGTGGGTTGATGATATCATCCATCCGCTAAAGACCAGAGAGATTATCTCAACCGGCATTGAGATGGCCAATATGAATCCAGACGTAGCGAAGTTTAATCCGGGCGTTTTACAGACTTGAGATAAATCAGCATCCCGATTACAATCCCATATTGCGCTGCCATATAGGTAAGCATGATCCATGTTTGAGCGAATGAGATAGGCAAAACCTCATAAGCGAATCGATTGATCGCAATCAGGCTATCCGAAATCATAAATAGCAGCGAGCCTGCAAATACATAAGCAAAGCTCTCCTGTCTCACCTTCCGCCAGCGGTTGAGAGCCGCCAAGGCCATGGTCATAAGGGCCATCGCGTAAATCGTTACTGGAATTAAGAGTTCCCCGAGGTAGGGGAATAAAAAATACAGCAGACTATAGGCATAAAGCAGAAAAGGGATGATCAGCCATGGCTTCCTGCGGAGAACGCCTTTCAATTCCCCCTTGGGACTCAGACTAAAAACACTGATGTAGAGAATTTGGGCAATTAAGAATGAACCCAAGCCTAATTGAAAGTACAAAGCTCCTTGAAACATCAAGAAAATGTCTCCCATTAAGGAAAATAAAATCGCGCCTTGCATAAGGTAGTACTCTCGATTATGCCTCCCGAGCATCTGGTAAAAAAAGAAGATGGAAAGAGAGGTCATCACCAGCGGCTTGCAAAAGTAGTAGAAGATGGGCAAGCCTTCCTGCAGCATTCCAGCAATTAAGACCAGCAGATCTACCACCGCATACACACCCGCAAAATTGCGGATGGAACGGGCTAAATTATCTCCTGGACTCATATTCTTGCTGTTAGGGGGCGAAAAATACAGGCTCAGGGCGACAAATAAAAATCAGCCCAGCTCATGGACAATGACCGCAAAATTTTTTAACTTCTTTATG
>CAZHOC010001419.1:0-1991 GCA_964534295.1 uncultured Bacteroidia bacterium
CAATCAAGCCAGTCAAGTCAGCTATTTGTGGGATTTCGGCGATGGTAATACGTCTCAGTTAATGAATCCGATTTATACCTATGGTCAGACGGGTACCTTTGTAGTTAGCCTAACCGCAACAAATGAATGCGGCTCCACCCTAGAAACGGATACGATCCAAATTTTGAGCACAGGCCTAGAGATAAATCAGAGTTTAGACGTCCGCCTATATCCCAACCCGAGCACTGCTTTCTCAATCTTGGAATGGGACGAAAAGGCCAATGGCAACTTCTGGTTGTATGATTTAAGGGGCCGAGTATTAAAATACGAAACACTTGAAAAAGGAAGGCAAGAACTTCGTTTAGAAAGCAATTCGTTGGCCGAAGGCACCTATATAGTACGCTTGCAAATAGGAAATAAGGAATACATCAGCCGTTGGATAGTACTCCATAACTAATATCTTCCTTACAGAAAATAACAGGCCATTCGAACGAAGTAATCACCCATCTAGGGGGCTGCTTTATCCGAATGGCCTCTTTTTGTCGTATGAGCTAAGATTTTCCCGTTCTTTATAATGGATTATCAATCAAGCTCCGTTCTTGCCCTTCGGAGCCCCAAAATTATCGTCAAATGCTTCGAGCATACGTCCCTTTCTTTGCCCTCTTTATATTGTTTTTTTCCAGCTACTCGCTGAACGCTCAGCACTATGAGGAAGGCTATCTCGTCTCCAATAGTGGAGATAGTATTTTTGGAATCATAAAAGTCCAAAACACCTTTGCTAGCCAAAAGAAGATTCATTTTGTGGATCAAAATGGCGCTAAGGTAGTCTATCACCCAGAACGGATTTCAGCCTATGGCTATGGAAAAATGCATTTTGAAAGCCTCCCTATACCTTACTTATATGCGGGTATCGCGAGTGACACCATTGCCTTTTTGCAAAGGGTCGTAAGTGGACATGCTAAGCTGTATCGATTCTACACAAGGCGATCCCTCTTTACGCTCAGCCCAGGCCCCGCATATGTTGACTTTATCCAAAAGCCAGATGATACTTGGCATGAGGTAAGTCCCAACTTCCGCTGGAAAAGATTGGCCTTGACATTTCAAGAATCCCTCCATCTCGCTCAGCAAATCAATCAAAATGAATTCAAACTAGGCGAAACTGCTGAAGTAGTCCGGGCCTACAATGAGTGGTATGATGAGTGCATACTTATGGTATCACGAGGCAACTGAATTGGCCAATCAAACTTTACCTCCCCTGCTCTCACTTCTACTGAAAGGGTATTTTCTCGCGGCGGTAAAGGACAGCTAAAGGTCTCATTGTACACACAATAGGGATTGTAGGCTTGATTGAAATCAATCGTAATGGGCTCTGTAGATGGAATATCCAAATAACGACCGCCTCCATAGGTTGCCACACCAGTGGTCAAGTCTTTAAAGGGTACAAAAAAATCCGTCTGATTGGGATCCAAATATCTGTAAGCGATTAGTTCATGACTCAATCCATGCAATTGGAAGCTTAGTTTACCCACATCAACCATTGTGCGGATCTCCCCTGTCGTAGTCATCAACTTAAGGGTATCAGGATCGGCCTTGGGCAGGAAAGTTGCATCAAGCTTATAGTCCTCGTTTACAGGAAAATAGGACAATCCTTCAAACTCCGCTTTTTTGTCAGTCGGGATGGGACCACTAGGATCATTTTTAAATTGGAGGTTTTTTTGTTCCCGCTGTTTATTGAGAGTTTGAGAATATGCAGTTGGCCGATTGGCCAATTGGTCGCTGATAATGATGATCAAAAATATCAGTCCGATTACCCCAAAGATATAGGAGCTTACTTTTTGGCTATTCAAATCGCTTAGTTTCACTGGATCAATTTTGGTCAATTCTTTCCTTGGTAAAATTACTAGGCCTTAGATTCAAAGCCAAGCACTGGATTTGATTAAAAGTGCTAATCCCAAAAAGCTTTTCTTTAGTTCGATTCTTTGGTGTAACTTGCTGGCTAACCAACAATTATC
>CAZHOC010001420.1:0-1990 GCA_964534295.1 uncultured Bacteroidia bacterium
ATCATGAATTTTGAAGGAGTGATATGGTGATACAAAAATCGTTGGATGAGTTCCAACTATTTCCAGTCCCACCTCAAGGATAGATATTCTTGCCAGATTTCACAACGAAAAGTTCTGAAAGAGGAAAATTACCTAAATTCAATCTTCTATCAAGATTAGATAAATCAATATGCAAGCTACCAAACTCCTACTCTGGGCAAGTATTTGCCTATTTCTATTCCCTCAGACAGTTAACGCCCAACGAAAGAAAAAAAGCAAGGATGCACCGAAAGTTGAGACCTTACAATTTGATGAAAGACTCTATGAAGGTTTAGATTTTCGTGAAGTCGGCCCCTATCGAGGAGGACGATCCTGTGCTGTAACCGGTGTCCCCGGCCAACCCCTACTGTTTTATTTTGGCAGTACAGGTGGTGGAGTATGGCGCACCAAAGATGGTGGTCAGAGCTGGCAAAATATCAGCGATGGCTATTTTGGCGGTTCTGTCGGAGCCGTAGCCGTCTCTGAGTATGACCCAAATGTCATTTATGTTGGCGGCGGCGAAAAAACCGTACGCGGTAATGTCTCCTATGGCTATGGCGTTTGGAAGTCCGTCAATGCTGGTAAATCCTGGGAGCAAATGGGCCTTGCAGATGCTCGCCACATTGCCCGCATTCGCATTCACCCAAAGAATCCCGATCGGGTTTATGCGGCTGTAATGGGCGATCTTTATAAGCCTACCCAAGAACGTGGGGTTTACCGTTCCGACGACGGCGGAAAAACCTGGGAAAGAATCCTCTTTGCCAATGAAGATGCTGGAGCAGTAGATTTGACCTTCGACCCTAGTAATCCGCGTATCCTTTATGCTAGTACTTGGCGCATCCGTCGTACGCCATATAGCCTTTCAAGCGGCGGAGAAGGTTCTGCCCTGTGGAAAAGTACCGATGGTGGAGACACTTGGGAAGAACTCTCTAAAAAAGAAGGATTTCCAGAAGGCGATTTAGGTATCATCGGGGTGGCGGTTTCTCCTGTTCGCTCTGATCGTGTCTGGGCCCTGGTCGAAGCAGCAGAAGGGGGCGTATTTCGCTCAGATGATGGCGGTGAAACTTGGCGCAGATTTAATAGTGATCGTGCCTTGCGCCAAAGAGCCTGGTACTATACTCGTATTTACGCAGACACCCAGGATGATGAAGTAGTATATGTAATGAATGTACGCTATCACAAATCAACTGATGGTGGACGTACTTTCAAGCCCAATGCTGCTCCGCATGGTGACCACCATGATCTCTGGATCGCTCCTGAAGATCCTCAGAGAATGATCATCGGAGACGATGGGGGCGCTCAAGTGAGCTTTGATGGGGGCGAAAATTGGTCGACTTATTACAATCAGCCTACCGCCCAATTTTATCGCGTTACGACGGATAATCATTTCCCTTATCGTATCTACGCAGCTCAGCAGGACAATTCTACCGTAAGAATTTTGCATCGTACCGAAGGTCGTAGCATAGATCGTCAACATTGGGAATCAACCGCAGGCGGCGAGAGCGCACATATCGCAGTCGATCCAAACGACAATGATGTAGTCTACGGAGGAAGCTATGGCGGCTATCTCACGAGGATCAATCATCGCACCGGAGAACGACGCGCAGTCAATGTATGGCCAGATAATCCGATGGGTTATGGTGCTGAGGGCATGAAGTATCGCTTTCAGTGGAACTTCCCCATTGCTTTTTCTCCCCATGACAGCAAGAAGCTTTATGCGGGTTCAAACCACTTGCACATGAGCAAAGATGGCGGCGAAAGCTGGGAAATCATCAGCCCTGATCTTACCCGCAACGATCCTGAAAAGCTTAAGTCTTCTGGTGGACCTATCACCCAAGACAATACAGGAGTAGAGTATTATTGTACCGTATTTGCTATGGCGGAGTCCCCGCAAGAAGAAGGGCTCATTTGGGTAGGCTCTGACGATGGCCTGCTTCATATCACGAAAAATGGCGGGGACGATTGGACCAAT
>CAZHOC010001421.1:0-1987 GCA_964534295.1 uncultured Bacteroidia bacterium
GGTATTGTTACAGGGGGAGTGTGCTCGCAAATCGCTTGGAGGAGGAAGGGCTACCTTACTACAGTGCCAAGCTTCGCTTTTTGAAGTTGCTATTGCCCGGGCAGATCCGACAAGTCAAGAAGCATTTGCAGGATTTTTTACCTGATACAGTTTTACTGAACGCCTCTCATGAGTTAAAAACCGTCGGCTGGCTCGCTAAGCGGCTAGGAACAGAAAAAGTAATATTTAGGAGAGGCGTTTCTTACCCTTTGTCCGATAATCGTCTCAATCAGTGGTTTATTCGCAATGTGCCGACGCATTTCCTAGCCAATTCTCGCGCTACTTTTGAGGCTTTTGTGGAGGTTTTCCCCTTCGTGGAACGCTTATCTCATTTAACGCTCAACAATGGTATTGATCCTAGCCCCTGGGTCGCCGATCATACCGAAAGGATCCCTCATCGCATCGCGATGTCGGCGCGTTTGTCTCCTGAAAAAGGGATAGATAGGGCCATTGAGGCGCTAGCAATGTTGCGCGATCAGGGGCAGCAATTCGAATTGCATATACTAGGGGAGGGCCCAGCCCGCGCGGAAATAGAGGCGCAAATTAAGCAGCATGATCTATCAGAGCAGATCATTTTGAGGGGCTTTGTCAAAGATGTTGCCTCGGAATTGAATCAGAGCAGCATCTTTCTGTTTACGCCTCGTTTTGGAGAAGGTACCAGTTTAGCCTTGATAGAGGCCATGTTGTTGGAATTGCCCTGTGTAGTAATGGATAGTCCTGCCATGGCCGAAGTGGTCGAGCATGGCACTACGGGTTATGTTGTCCCGGATGGAGACATCACAGTTTTGGCTAAATGTATCGGCAGCCTCTTATCGGATCAGGACCTTCGGCTGAAAATGGGAAAATCAGGTCGCCAGCGAGCATTAGAGCATTTTACACTCGAACGATTGGTCTCAGACTTGGCGGAGTGGTTGAAAGCATAGCACTGTTAATTTGAGCAAGTTCAGATTACCCATGTAATGGGCGTATAGTTAGAAGCTTCATGTCTTGACCAACAATTCTCACTTCTGTATTGGCTTCTATGTAGCCTGCAATGGACTTCGCATCAAGCCTTTTACCTTCGATCTCTATTATGCCAGCAGTCGCACAATTCGTGATCGTGATTGCTTTCCTATGAATGAATGGGTCTAAGGAGTTCGGATCAATTTTACGTTCCAAAGAATGGAGCATAGCTCTCCGTTCTTTACTACGTTTCCTTAGGAACTTGGCAGGCATAATGTAGTTCAATACCTCCCGCATAAATTTTTTCCAGTCCTTTTCGTCCTTCATGTTGAGACCGTCAGCCAAGAATTCTTGGTGGTCCCATAACGGATATTCCTGCATAACTGTGATCTTATCGGTCTAAATATGCTTGCCGGAGAATTTCTGCTTTTTCCAGACATCGTAAAGATATTTCTTCACGCTTTTGGTCGCAGCCCATCAGGATTACGAACCAGTTATCTGAATCAAGGGGGCGAAATCCGATGAGAGTGTAAGTATCAGATTCTTCGCCAGGATCATACACTGCAGAGTATAGCAGCAATTTTGGATTCGTTGGACAAAGATGGAAAAGTTGCCTAGGCCAGGTAGGAGCTGTAGCAATCCGTTCCATTTCGTAACCAATGAATCTTCTTTGCGGCTCTGGTTTTGCCCTAAACCATACTTTGAATTGGTCGCCGAAAATTTTGAGTTTGATCATTGATAGAAAAATTTGAATGTGCAAAGAAAGGAGGTGCCAATATTCTATTGGCGGGTGTTGGTAGTGAGGGGTAATTTTTCATCGCAAATGGTATTAAGAGTATCTCTCTATCTTGTCTGGCTAACGATCGGTTGTTAGCTAGAATGGATAAATAAAAAAGCTAAGGTCTATAATCAATACTCTAAAAGTGGTATTTGACACCTCAGGCTTCCTCTACAATTTGTGCTGCTTGCATACTATTTCAAAGACAAAAACCAGTACGCGACTTAG
>CAZHOC010001422.1:0-1984 GCA_964534295.1 uncultured Bacteroidia bacterium
AAAAGCAGCAATTTCTGCTACAATAAGGTTACAAAAAGATTACATCACGCCTACATCAAGGGGAGGGATTTTACCATTTACAGCCTAAGAATTGATAATTTGCTTTAATGCTTATTGACTACGAAGAGTGGGTTATCTACTCATCTTAATGATATAATATAGGGTTTTTGCTATATTAGTTTAAAATTCACCCCTCCTCTAAAATCTATTGACACTCTACTATTTAGCTCGACAAAATGATTAAAAACTACGCCTTACTATTGATTGGCTTCCTGCTTTCAGTAAGCTATTCTGTTCAGGGACAAGGTCTTAGTATGTTGCAAACCAACGGCAAAGCCATTGTTAATGCCTCTGGTGATACGATCATCCTAAGAGGGATGGGCCTTGGCGGCTGGATGTTGCAAGAAGGTTATATGCTGCAAACGGCAGGCTTTGCCAATGCCCAACATAAACTCAAAAGCGAAATTGAAGCCCTCGTTGGAGCCGCCGCAACCGATGCCTTTTATGATGCTTGGTTATCCAACCATGTCACCAAAAGAGATATTGATACCCTCAAAGCTTGGGGATTTAATTCGGTGCGTCTGCCGATGCATTATAATCTCTTCACCTTACCGGTTGAAGATGAGCCCGTCAACGGGCAAAACACCTGGTTGACCAAAGGCTTTGAACTCACTGATAGTCTCATTTCTTGGTGTAAGCAAAATGAAATGTACGTCGTTCTAGACCTTCACGCTGCTCCCGGTGGGCAGGGCTATGACGAAGGGATCTCTGACTATGATCCTACAAAGTTTTCACTTTGGGAAAGCCCTGCTAACCAAGAAAAAACGGCTTCACTTTGGAAACAACTCGCCCAACGCTACGCCAATGAGCCTTATGTAGCTGGCTATGACCTGCTCAACGAGCCTAACTGGAATTTGCCCAATGGTACGCTCTTAAGGCAAGTCTACGAGCGAATCACAGACAGTATCCGTTCCGTTGATCCCAATCACATTCTCTTCATTGAAGGTAACTGGTTTGCCAACGACTTTACAGGACTCACCCCTCCTTGGGACAGCAGCATGGTTTATAGTCCTCATAAATATTGGTCTGTAAACGATCAAGCTTCCATCCAATGGGTACTCGATATGCGTGAAACCTATAATGTGCCTTTATATCTAGGAGAGAGCGGAGAAAACTCTAATGTTTGGTTCCGTGATGCGATCCGTCTTTTCGAAGACAATGATATGGGCTGGGCTTGGTGGCCCATGAAAAAGGTTGAATCCATTGCTGGTCCGCTTAGCGTAACGAAAAAACAAGGCTATCAAGACTTGCTAGATTATTGGAACAATGGAGGGACACCTCCTTCGGCTGCTGTAGCTACCGCTTCTTTGATGGAGTTGGCAGAAGACTTCAAAATGCAGAACACAGTCTTCCAAAAAGACGTGATCGATGCCATGTTCCGCCAGGTCTACTCTGATGAGACCAGACCCTATAATGTGCAGGACATTCCCGGTATTGTCTATACTACTGATTTTGATATGGGAGTAGTTGGAGAGGCCTATTATGACAATGAAGTAGCTAATTACCAGGTTACTACCGGTAATTTTACTTCTTGGAACAATGGCTGGGTCTATCGAAATGATGGGGTAGATATTGAAAAAACGGATGATGTGGTCAATACCAATGGTTACAATATCGGTTGGCTAGGCACCGGGGAATGGATGCAGTACAGCGTCAACGTAGCGACTAGCGCCGTTTACGACGTGGAGATTCGGGTGGCAGCCAACGGTAGTGATGGGAAATTACATCTGGCGGCCAATGGTGCTGACATTACGCCGGCGATCGATGTACCTAATACTGGGGGCTGGCAAACTTGGCAAACCCTTACCGTAACAGATGTCATTCTCGACGCCAGCGATACTAAGCTGCGTTTTTATTGTGATTCGGAAGGCTATAATCTGGGTAGTATGAAATTTGTCCAGAAAGGGGCCACTACCACGCTACC
>CAZHOC010001423.1:0-1981 GCA_964534295.1 uncultured Bacteroidia bacterium
TGGAAGAAATTAAGTTATTGTGTTTTGAAGCTGATCCCAATATGTCCCAGCTTCTGCGGCTACGCCTCGAAAAACTAGGCCTAGAACTGGCTCTAGTGGGCAGCGATGCAGAGGGGTTAAAGATGATCCAAGAACAGGATTTTGATTTAATCATATTAGATCACCTTATGCCGCAGATGACGGGTTTTGAAATACTTGAGCATATTCAAGCGATCAAGCCCAATTTACCGGTAGTGTTCGTCTCTCGCATCAATGAAACCCAAATTGCGGTGGAGGCGATCAAAAAAGGTGCCCTTGATTATATTGCCAAGGATAATCCTGAAGTCTTCGTTCGTAAGATCGAGCATAACCTCCTGGATTGGCTTCATATCCACAACGAAAAGCAGGAGCAATTAAACCTGATTGCCGACCTGAAAAATTATGCTCAAACTGTAGCCCATGACCTCAAAAATCCCCTTTCAACTCTAAAAGCCTTGACGAGCTTATTGTCAATTGACGATAATAATGAACTGGAAATCACCAAATACGCCTCCGCTATTGCTACAACGGTAGACAAAATGAGGGGGATAGTGGATGAATTACTTTTGATGGCGAGTACTAAAAAAGAAGACGTAGAATTTAAAGTATTGGAAACCCCTAAACTGGTGGACAATGCGATGGAGCGTCTTGAGTATCTCATCAAAGATCGTGGCGCTGAGATCCATATGTCTGCTAATTTTCCTCAGGCAATCGGCTATCCTGCATGGGTAGAAGAGATTTGGGTCAACTTTATCAGCAATGCCCTCAAGTATGGTGGCCCTAAACCTAAGATTGAGATCACCTATGACCTACTTGCCGACGGAAGAGTCAGGTTTTGGGTTATTGATAATGGCCCAGGCATCCCATACGATAAACAAGAAACCCTTTTCCAACCACTTACGAGACTCGATCATTCCCAAACCAATGGGCATGGCCTCGGCCTCTCTATTGTAAGTAGGATTGCGGAAAAGTTAAACGGAGAAGTTGGACTACTAAGTGAAGAAGGGCAAGGCGCTCGTTTTTACTTCGTATTGCCTTCCGCACCTGAGACCAAACTAGAAAGTACATTCATCGGAAAAGATCCCAAGCTCCTACACAAAGCAAGCTAAGATTTTTTTCATAGATGACTTATTTTGTTGCCGTTCCCCTTTAGGGAGCGGTTTTGCTTTATTGGCCCCGTCGATCCCAAGCAAATTTTTAGTATATATGTAGAGCTAAAGCTTGATAAGATGAAACAAATCGTAGTATTAACTGGAGCCGGGATAAGTGCCGAAAGTGGTTTGAAAACTTTTAGAGGTGCTGGCGGATTGTGGGAAGGCTATGAAGTAACCGAAGTGGCTTCTCCCCAAGGCTTTGCCCGTAATCCTGAATTGGTACTGCGCTTTTACAACGAAAGAAGAGCCCAAGCCAGAGAAGCCCAGCCCAATGCCGGCCACCAAGCCTTAGTTGAACTAGAAGAGCATTTTGAGGTACAAATCATCACCCAAAATGTGGATGACTTACACGAAAGGGCAGGTTCTTCCAAAGTCCTTCACCTGCATGGTGAGCTCAATAAAGTGCGCTCCGTTACTAATGAGAGCTATATCGTTCAGGCTGATGGAGATATCCAGCTCGGGGATCTTGCACCGGACGGGGGGCAATTGAGGCCGCATATCGTTTGGTTTGGCGAAGCGGTCCCCAAGATAGTGGAAGCCGCTCAATTGATGGCAAAGGCGGATATTGTTATGATCGTGGGGACCTCCCTTGTCGTTTACCCCGCTAATACCTTGGTTGAATATGCGCCCTATGGTGTCCCTATCTATGTCGTTGATCCCAATAAACCGGAGCTATACGGCTTAGATAATGTGGTCTTTATCGAAGAGCCAGGCTCTGTAGGTGTGCCTATGTTGGTGGAGCAGTTAGCTGCTATGTAGTCTTTGGTGGTTTACTCCCGAAAGCTTTCGGGACGCGGAACGCTTAGTCG
>CAZHOC010001424.1:0-1981 GCA_964534295.1 uncultured Bacteroidia bacterium
TCCTCGTGGCCGTTTTGACTACCATAATTGTGAGTTTGGCTACGCCAGCTCAAAACGAAAAGGATATCGAGGGCCTAAGTATGCAGACTGTAAGCGCAGAGGATCGCCAGGCTAATAAAGATACTTATAACTGGATGGATATTGCGGCTTCCCTTTTTGTGATTGCTGTTGTAGCTTATGTCATGATTACCTTCTCATAAAAAGAATCATGAAAAAGTTTCTTCCTTTAACCGTCTATCTGCTTAGCCTTGGCCTACTGCTAGCTTGTGGCCAAGAGCCCAAACAAGCCGAGAGCAATGAGCGCATATTTGAATTGCCCAATGCCAAGGTCCCCCTTTCGGATCTATTGCCCCAAAGGGCAGATTTTCAAATGGACATAGATGGAAAGCAGACGGATCTGTTTTTTCTGGCCAATGAAAACGGCATGCAAGTCGCGCTCAGCAATCATGGTGCCCGGATCGTCAGTATCCTAGTCCCAGATAAAGAGGGGACGCTAGTCGATGTTGCCTTAGGGCATAAGGATATCCAAGGCTTTGTCAATAGTGGAGAAGCCTATTTGGGTACAGCAACCGGTCGTTATGCCAATCGCATTGCAAAGGGCAAGTTCTCCATCGATGGAGAGGAATATATCCTAGCCCAAAACAATGGCGAAAACCATCTCCATGGAGGTCCTGGAGGATTTCATGCGGTGGTTTGGCAGGCGAGCAAAAAAGATCCACGTTCCTATTTGTTTGATTACACTTCCCCTGATGGCGAAGAAGGTTATCCTGGCAATCTTAGTGTACAGATCATTTATACTTTGACAGAGGACAATGCGATTGAAATGAGTTATCACGCGACTACTGATAAAGCCACAGTAGTCAATCTCACCAATCATGCGTTTTTCAACCTAAGCGGAGAAGGGGAGGAGACTATCAATGATCACGTTTTGATGATTGAGGCTGATCGTTACACGCCAGTGGACGAGGGATTGATCCCTACCGGCGAGCTAGCTCCTGTCGAGGGTACGGCTTTTGATTTTAGGGTTCCTACTCCTATCGGAGAACGCTTATCCTCAACCGAAGAACAAATGATATTGGGTAAAGGCTATGATCACAATTATGTGCTCAATGGGGGACAAACGGATGAAATGCGAAAAATTGCTGAGATCTATTCTCCAAGAACCAATATTGTGATGGAAGTCTTGACTCAAGAACCTGGGGTACAGTTTTACGGAGGGAATTTTATGAATGGGACAGTCAAAGGTAAGGCCGGAAAACTTTATCAAAGAAGAGCTGCTTTCTGTTTAGAGACCCAACACTATCCTGACAGTCCAAACAAAGATGAATTTCCAACCACCCGTCTTAACCCAGGAGAAAACTATCAAACAAAAAGCGCATATCGCTTTTCAGTCAGGCATTAAAATTGCTAAGATATCGCATTGCCCTTTCCTGTTTTTGAGGAAAGGGCAATTGCTTTTTGTGTTGGCTATTTCGGCTTGTTGTTTATTATGATAAAAAAAGATTTCAGGAGAGGGCAGTTTACTAGGCTTTTTGGCGATTTCAGCTCACAAAAGCGACAGTTTGGCGACAACTTCTAAAATACTCTTACATCTATTCTTAACTTTTGGGCCAGATATAGAGATAACACTAATTTAATACTTCACAATCATTAAGGAAGATCAAATACGACAACACGCTCTGAACCATTAACTAGGATTAACCCATTTTTACTATTTAGGATGCAAAAAATATTTTCCCTCTTATTTACGTTCTTTCTGGTCCCTATTTTAGGTTTTGGCCAGGTCGTAGTAACAGATTTTCCAGAACATTTGCAGCTATACCCCCGAGATATTTCCTCAAACTTGGCTACGGTTACTGCTGCCGGTACAGTGGATTTGTCAGGGATCAGCTACTCCGAAATGAGACTTAAGGTCTACCGCGACGGGGTGCTGCAAGCAACACAAGTCCAAAACTTAAGACTGGGCACAGGAGTTGTCCCT
>CAZHOC010001425.1:0-1979 GCA_964534295.1 uncultured Bacteroidia bacterium
ATATCGCATCAATGGCTACGAACATAATTTCGGCAAGCTCATCATCAACAATCGCTCAGTCAATGTGGATGCCTTCCCTATGGGGATAGATTATAATAAATATGCATTCCCAGAAAACGAAGCGGGAGTTACCGATGAGGTAAGATTTATACAAGACTACAGCCAAAGGCTTAAACTGATCATTTCGATAGATCGACTCGATTATTCCAAGGGGATACCCCAAAGGATTCAAGCTTTTGAGCGTTTCTTGGAGCGCAATCCTAAATATCATGGTCAAGTGACCTTGATTTTGGTAGTGGTTCCTTCTCGCTCGAATGTAGATCAGTATCAGGAACTTAAGGTAGCGATTGATGAATTGGTAGGTCGAATTAATGGCTCTTATGGTTCGTTTAATTGGATACCAATTCGTTATTATTACCGATCATTTGCTTTTGAAAGCCTTTGTGCGCTCTATAAAGCAGCTCATATCGCTTTGATTACTCCATTACGCGATGGAATGAATCTAGTAGCAAAAGAGTTTGTTGCGAGCAAAGAAACTGATCAGAGAGGGGTGCTGATTTTGAGTGAGATGGCTGGTGCAGCCAATGACCTGCCCGAAGCACTTATTATCAACCCTAACGACATAAACGAAATTGAACAAGCCCTCGTCAAAGCCCTAGAAATGCCAGAGAAGGAGCAAGCTTCAGCTCTGGAAGAGATGCAGCGCAAACTCAAGAAGTATAGCGTGGAGCATTGGGCCAATAGTTTTATTAGAGAACAAATTGAAGTGAAAAAATTGCAAAGAGATCGCGAAACAAAATTGTTAAACGAGGATACCCGCTCACAACTTTTAGACGCCTATAAAAATGCGCGGTCCAGATTACTATTACTGGATTATGATGGCACTTTAGTGGGCTTTAAAAATGATCCGAACGAGGCTTCTCCAGATGACCATCTCTTGGAGATCATCCAAAAGCTCAACAATCAGTATGGCACTATGCCAGTGATAATAAGTGGTCGAGATCGCTATACCTTAGGAGCTTGGTTTGGGGAAAGCGGGATAGAAATGGTTTCAGAACATGGAGTATGGCTCTGGAAAGAGCAAGGCTGGAAACTAAATGAGGGAGTAATTGCGAGCTGGAAACCCGCCGTTCGCCCTATCCTAGAAAACTTAGTAGAACGGACTCCTGGTTCCTTTATTGAAGAAAAAGATTACACCTTAGCTTGGCATTATCGCATGGTCGATAATGAACTGGGCTCTAATAGGGTACGAGAGATCAGAGATCAATTGATCTATCTGACCGCCAACCACAACCTTCAGGTATTGGAAGGTAACAAAGTGGTAGAAATTAGAAATGCAGGTATCAATAAAGGTAAGGCCGCAAGCATGTGGCTGAATCGTCAGGATTGGGATTTTGTATTGGCCATTGGTGATGACCATACAGACGAAGATACCTTTGCGGCTGTACCAGAAACTGCCTATACCATCAAAGTTGGGCTTTCTCGTACCTCTGCGCGCTACAAAGTAAGATCTGTAGAAGAAGCTAGGGAGCTACTCGAATTGATGGCTGGCGTTAGCCGAGAGAGTAATGATTAAGCGCTAGCAATTCACATTGTCTTAGCAACCAACTCTTGTGCACAGAATTGGCACTGGCGAGGCCTTCTTTTACAGCCTCCCAACGCACTTGGTAGCTTTGTGGGTCAGCAGTGCCTCTGCTTTTACGTAAGCGCATGAGTTTTTTACTCTGACGGATCAACTCTTGATTTTGTTGGAGTTTGACTTTTGATATTGAGCGGTTCCGTTTCAAAAAAGCCCGGTATGCCTCAAGGTGATAGCGCAAAGAATCCCAATCTTCGGTCTCAAAATAAATCTTGAGGAGCATTTGGCGGGCGCTGAGATCATAATAGACGTCGGTAAAACTTACCTTTTGCAGAGCGCGCATCGCTTCGGGGAAGTTTTGCTGTTCGTAGTAATAAACACTCAAATTGTAGATAAAGGC
>CAZHOC010001426.1:0-1979 GCA_964534295.1 uncultured Bacteroidia bacterium
CAGCAACCTATAACCCTAATAAGTTTGCTATGCGAATTAATATTTTATGCTTTCTAGGCATCTTTTTATTTGGTGGGACCGCTCTAGCCCAGGTTTCAACCGACAATGTTTATGTTTTGCCTATCAGGAGACTAAAGGCTGGACAAGACCTTGATGACTTCAAGGCGAAGCGAGATGCTTATGTCGCACTTTTAGAGGCAGAGACGGGTACGATTACAGATCGGGAGTTTCAGCCTTTTTTTGAATTTACCAATTCAGGACTCCCTGTAGATAGTGTTTTTGTGGGCCTTACCTCCTTTGCAGATTTTGCTACTTTTCAAACCATTGGCAATGCAACGAGTGGACAGGTCGCCAATGACTTTTTTGCCACTTTTGATTTTATCACCTTTCAAGTTTTACAACCTCTAGACCCCAGTGAGACCGTAGATCTCGCCGATTTTGCCAATTTAGGTACAGGCGAGGTATGGGAAGTAGCTGTGAGAGATTTGTCCCAGTACACTAGTTTTGATCAGGCGGATTATGAATCTAAAAGAGATGCCTATTTGGCGGTATTGGCGGCGCAAAATAATTTCGTGCGTGAGGTGCAATGGCGTTCGCTTTCAGATACCAATGTGGTAGTCGGAATGACGGTTTATAAGGATGCGCAAAGCTATGCAGCCGTAAATGCAGACACCAATTTTGTCAATGCCTATTTAGCTACTGGATTCTTGCAAAACTATCCCATCAATGTTTATGGGGCGATTCATAACCCTGTCAAGGGTAGCTTAGATGCTGCTTGCAACGATATTGGTCAAAATGCCTTTCCGGAGGATGTTACGGAATACGGTGGCTTCCTTTATACCTCGCACTATTTCAATGGATCGATCACCAGAAAGAATCTCAACACGGGGGAGATAAGCGAATTTGTGCCTCCGGCAACAGATGTATATAGCTCTGCCTGGGGATTGAGAGTGGATAGTGTCAATAATCTGCTTTTGTCCATTGCCAATCAGCCTTATGATTTTAACCCCGCTAATGCTCTTGCTGGCAAAGTAAACGCCTATGATCTGAGCTCTGGAAATCTAATCAGCTCTTGGGATTTACCCGCCAATTGTGTGGGTAATTCCATCGATATCGACAATGATGGGAACTATTATGTTGGTGATATCGGACCTGATACTCGGATTATCAAAATAGACCCTAGCGATAATACCGTAACTACTTGGGCTGACGACGCTCAGTGGACCGACGGTGGCTTTGGCACGGGAGGCATGGTTTGGAATCGTGTCGACGGCTTTTATGTAGCACATGCTGGCTCCCTATGGTTTGTGCCTCAAAATACTGACGGCAGCGCTGGTAACGCCTCGATGGTTAGTTTGAGTGGTACTTTAGCGATCGATGGTTCAAATGCGGTGAATGCCGATGGTATGACTTGGGCTGGTTCTAATACGATTTTTTATGCAGAGAATGATGTCTTTACGCCTGGCTGGAACGGCATCGTACATCGCATAGAGTTGACTGATCCTAATACTGGGACTAATAGCAACTATATCACTGGTATCACTAATAATGGCACGATCGTTATTAATGGTGCAAACTTAATATCTGTCGAAGCTCTGGAGGTCAACCAATAATAATGGATCCAGAGTTTACAGCAAAATTGAAAGCAGCCTTTAAGGAAGAGGCAACTGAACATCTGCAGGATATAAGTTCAGCTCTTCTATCCATTGAAAAATCAGATAATGAAGCCCCCGGTGAAATTGAAAAGTTGCTTAGAATTTATCACAGCTTGAAAGGTTCAAGCCGTGCTGTGAATTTGAACCAGTTAGAAAAGACCTGCCAGCTTATAGAAACTCTCTTGATTAAATACAAGGATGTTCGTCTCCCGGAGAAAGCCTTAAAAACCATCTATGAAGCGATGGATAAAGTGGACAATATCGTTAACAATCTTGAGAATGAAGATAATGATGATAGCTCACTTGTTTCATCGATAGAAACTA
>CAZHOC010001427.1:0-1977 GCA_964534295.1 uncultured Bacteroidia bacterium
TGTTCCTTCAACTGAAGATTCCAAAGCGCATGACCGGTTTTGTCATTCAGACCCAAGCCAATGGTATCGTCGGCCAAGGGACTGCTACACTCAGCGGCACTTGCGAGACAATCAGTATCTCCAAAACTAGAAAGGGTCTCCTTGACATTTGGAGATTTGCCATGGACCGCGTAGTAGTTGACAATGGCTCGCTCACATTTTCTAGTGTTACTCCTGGCAATAGCGGAGAAGCTCTGGTCAAATTCCTCTGTGAACAAAAATGCGACGAAGAGCTCAACGATGCGATAGTAGCAGACAATGTAAAATCAGGTCCTGCTTTTTACGCAGTTGTAAGCGTCGGTAATGGTACTTGTGATGGCTATGAGCCATGTACAATGGAAGCGCTTCAAGAGTATAATGATTGCGTTTGTGGTTGTATTGATGAAAGTACCAGCGTTAAAAAATAGTTTTGCCTAGCCGTCAAAGCCCCCTTTCTTTTATGAAGGCAATCGCTGTCTTCATGAGCGGAGTATTGTTTTTATTGGCGGTAGATATTAAAGCACAAGTTCCTCTTTCAGATGCATCAGCACTTGAGAGAGGGCTTTTTTTTGCTGATAGGGCTCAGTTTGATGCCAAGATTCATTTTGAGGCTGCTTTGCAGAACGCTTACCAGGAGTCTGAAAGACTGTTCTTATACAATGAATTAGCCAAAAATGCACTGGCCTACTCTCACTTTGATCATAGTAAAAGCTATTTAGAAAAAGCTCAAAAATTGCTCAAGGGCAGGAAGGCCGACTCTCTCACTGCCAAAATCTGGCTGACCCAAAGCCGCTACCATTTGCAGTTTGATCAATATGCGCAAGCAGAACGCTTTTTAGCGAAAGCAAAGCAGGTCTCAAAGGCTAAAATCGGTCAAACTTTAGCCGATAAAATTAATTACACCGAAGCCCAACTTTCCATTAGGCAAGACAAAGACCAAGTTGGCTATCAACTTCTGAAGAGACTCTTAGCCGGAAAAAGCATTAGTCCGAAAGAAAGAGGTTATGCCCATGGTTTACTGGGCATTTATTTTCAAGAACAAAGGGACTGGGATAGTGCAGCGGTTCACTATGAAGTTGCTGTCGATACTTTAGAGGGCTGCCTCGCAGAACGCCATCCCAAACTAGCCATGGCCTATCTTCGTTTGGGCCTAGTCAGGCAAATCAAAGGACGAGGCGATGAAGCCTTGCGGCTCTATATGCTCGCCCAAGACATCCAAGATCAGAGCTTACCTCTCAATCATATGGAACGGGTGCTTTGCTACAACTATCTCGGATTTTATCACGGTCGCAAAGGAGACCATGGCCAGGCCTTAGAATATTTCCAGCAGGCTTTGCGGATTCTCCGCTTCCAGATGGGGGATATTCATCGCCAAGTAGCAAGTAATGCCAATAATGCAGGCAATGCTTTGCTTCGACTTGGCCGTTATGAGGAAGCGGCTGAAAACATATCCTTAGCAGTGAGAGTCTCTGAACAGGTTTTTGGGCCCTCACACCCACGCGTAGCTTCTAAATACTTTACGCTGGGTCTGAGCTATTTTAATACTGGACAATATCAAAAGGCGATTGATGCCTACCAAAGAACCCTAGCCATACGCAAAGTAGAAAGGGGAAATGACCACCAAAGTCTGGCCGAGGTCTATAACAATCTGGGGATGTGTTACCAGTTGAAGGCAGATTATGCTCAAGCAATTGAGTATTTTGAAGAGGCCGTCAGGATAGGGTTACTCCGTAAAGATTGGTATGACCCAACTGTAGCCCGCTACCACAATAATATCGGTGATACTTATCGCAAATTAGGGCAAACCGAAAATGCCTTCCCCTGGCATCAGAAAGCCTTGATGCATTTGGTGGCAGCGTTCCGCGAAGAGGATATAAACATAAATCCAAGCCTCGATAATATTGTGGATAAGCAGGTGATGCTAGAAGTCCTAGCATCTAAAGCACAAAGCTTTGCCCT
>CAZHOC010001428.1:0-1977 GCA_964534295.1 uncultured Bacteroidia bacterium
GGCTTCGGCTATCGCTCAGCCACCGCTTGACTACACTCAGCCACTGCGGTTACATTCAGTTGCCGATCGATTGCGCCCAGCCACTGCGAATATGCTCAGTCATCGCTTGTTTATTCAATCAATGTAGAGAAATCCAGTATCACACTCTTCAATCCAACTAATCTAGTTATGTTATATTCCAAGAAATTCCTACGGGGCATCGCCTTATTCTTTCTTATTGACTTCTTACAGGCATTGTTCGCCCCCGCCCTCGTACATGCCCTTACCGCGGGGCCGACTGCGCCAGAGGCTACGACTTTTGAGCCTGTGGATACTACCGATATGGTAAACCTGCTGTCGGGAGATTTAACCTATGGTATTCCCCTGTTAGAAGTGCCTGGCCCAGAGGGTGGCTATCCCTTGGCCTTATCTTACCACGCTGGAATCTCCCCGGGGCAGGAGGCCTCATGGGTTGGATTAGGCTGGTCTTTAAACCCAGGAGCCATTAACCGCAATGTAAATGGCTACCCCGACGATATTGCAGCAACTACAAGGACGAGGAGGGATTATTGGGCTGGAGGTATAACAAGTACTTATACTGTGGGTGTCAATGTAGGAAAAGCAGGTAAAACAGGAGTAACTGCTGAATTGATATTTGCTAATGATACCTATAAGGGTTTTGGCATTGGTGCAAATATTGGACTCCAAGCTGCAAAGAGGTGGGGTAGTGCCAATGTAGGAATAGGGCCTTATGGTGATACTTATGCTTCTGCAAGTGTAGGTGGACGCAATGCTAGTTTGAGCTGGGACTCACAAAGTGGATTTTCTGGATCAGTTGGGATTAATGCCCAGCTTCCTTTTCCCGGAAAAGGGGCTATTGAGGGATTATCAATAGGAGGAGGAATAGGTATAACTACTAATTTTAAGTCTACTTCTATCAACTCTTCTGTTTCGTTAGGATATAGAGGTGGAAGTATTAGTAAAAACTCTGCTGGAACTTGGTCATTAAATATGCAGGGAGTATCTATAAGCTCAAATGGGAATAATACTTCTGTAGGAGTGGGCAGATCAAATATGTCCATATCTCAAAGCAATTCTAAAGCAGGAAAAATAACAACCCAATCATCAGGATTTAAAGTTCCTATTCCATTAGAGCCTTCAGGTACTGTATCTTTAATTTTAGGTCAAAGATACATTAGGTATTTCTCTGATGAAACTACCGAGGTTGTTGGGGTAGGAAGCTTAAAAACTTCTGAGCTTACTGGAGGGCCTGAAAGTACCTCCTTTGACTCTTACGCGCTATTAGACCCTACCTTAGATGGAGGGATTGTAGAAAATAACGAAGCGGATAAAGTTAATGGTGGATCATTTCCTGCTTTTGACTCTTACCAAGTAGTCGCTCAAGGTTTAAGCGGACAAATCAGCCCTTATACACTAAGGTCACAAACCGTTTACAGGCAAAATACAAAAGATGAATCAGAAGAGACAGCCAAGGATATTATTGAGTATGTAGTCACTACAAACCCCATAGGAACGGGAGTAAATAATGTGCAAGACTTAGGGTTTAGGTTTATGGGTGACTTTTCCAATAAATATACATCGAGTCTCCCTAGTTACATAGAAACGACTACGTTATTAGGGCAAAAAGCGATAGGCACTACTCTTACATCTGCTTCCGTGAATGCCGATGGCTACAACTCCAATACCAACCGCCTAGCAGGATCAAAGCATATTGAGCACTTTACCGTTCAGGAAATTATTGATGGGGATGCGACTGAGAAAGGCTTTGTAGACTGCAATGCGATGAGCAATAGGAGTACTACTGTTTTTGATACCGATATTTCTTCTCAAATTGGAGGATTTACGGTGACCAATGAAAGTGGGATGAATTATCATTTTGCGCTGCCTGCCTATACCTACGGGGAATATCAGCGTACCCAAAAAATTGATGATCCTAACGGATCATTTACAGCAATTCAGAACCCCGATGCCTATGCC
>CAZHOC010001429.1:0-1976 GCA_964534295.1 uncultured Bacteroidia bacterium
TCGGGATGACACCTCTCTCTTATTGTCACCTTGAGCGCAGTCGAAAGGCCTTTGTTATGGTTTCCTGCTTCGCAGAACGCTTACTTTCTAGGGCGAGGTTAGTGTTTGACTTACAAAGTTCCCTCGACGGGCCTCGGGATGGCACCTTTCTCTTATTGTCACCTTGAGCGCAGTCGAAAAGCCTTTGTTATGGCTACCTGCTTCGCAGAACGCTCATCCCTTTAGGCATTTCGGCAAGCTCAATGTGACGGGCTATCTGAGCTGCTAAGCTTAGGCGATAATAATAAACACCTTATTTCTTCAACATTGGGCGTTCGACATTCGACATTCGGAATTCCCTCGTTCTGCGAAGCAGAAAAAAAAATGCTAGCAAGCCAACGCTCACTAGCATCCGTGATTATTTGTTGTAGACTCCTAAAGAGTCGTTTCTATCTCTTGTACACGTTTGCGAATCTCATCTAATTCGCGATCGATTTCCGAATCATCCCACTGAAACAAAGGCTCAGTATCAACCACCTGCTGGATTAATTCTGGGCGTTCACTGGAAGTGATCGGCTTTCTACCTTGATCAAAGGTGTAAAACGAACCAGTAACAGCCACACCTAGGAATAATACCATAGCGACCGTTGCTAGTGCTTTGAGGGGGAGGTCTTTGGGGATACGTTGCCACATGCTCGGGGCAACAGGCTCAGTTTGTACGGCTACGACTTCATCCGCCGTATCCCGCACAAATGCCTTTATATTATCTATTGATTGCTCAGACGGCTCATACTGGAGGCCCGCTACAGATTCAGCGGTCTCCTGCAAAGCTTCAAAGCGTTTCCAGAGAGATTCGTCCGTGTAAAGTGCCGCCAAAAAGGCTTCGCTCTTTTCCGGATTTAACTCGTCATAAAGGAAACGGATGATGTCATCATCTGTGAACTGAGGTTTTTTCATAATCGCTCGGTGTTCCTTGCTGTCCCTCGGCCAGCTTCTTGAGATTAAGCAACGCATATCGCATTCTACCTAGAGCAGTATTGATGCTCACATCGGTAATTGAAGCAATTTCTTTGAAGCTCAACTCTGCATAACTACGCATAATGAGTACTTCGCGTTGCTTATCCGGCAGTTGCTGAATAAGGTTTCTAATATAACGTGCATTCTCCTCTCTTATTATCCGATCTTCGGCAGAGCCTTCAGCACGTTGGACCGAGTTGAAGATGTCATAATCTTCGCTTTCCCTTTGGATGGGATTTCTTTGCACCTTACGAAAATGGTCAATCGCGAGGTTGCGGGCAATACGTACTACCCATGGCAAAAACTTGCCTTCCTCGTTGTACTTTCCGGAACGGATCATACGAACGATTTTGATCATAACATCTTGGAAGAGGTCTTCAGCGATCTCTCTATCCTTGACGATCAAATAAATGGTAGTGAAAATTTTAGACTTATAGCGGTCAAGCAATTCTGCAAAGCATTGCTCGTTTCCAGCCATGAATCCTTTGATGAGGGCTCTGTCTTCTGCAGAGCTAATTAGCGCCTTCTCCATGTTTTACTTAAGAGATTTAGTGAACAAGGTAAATTTGTGTCATAGACGTCGGTTGGAAATCTCTAAATGTGTGATAGTAGCGTTAGGAAAAAGCTGTATTACCGTTAATGTGCGAATCAAAGACAACAACAAATCGCAAACAATTGCAGCAAAATGAAAGTATCTTTTAAAAAATTTGTCTACTAACTTGCAGACATGGATCATATCTACATAAAAAATGCCAGAGTCAACAATCTGAAGAATGTTTCTGTGAAAATTGATCGTAACAAATTAGTTGTGATCACTGGGGTAAGTGGTTCTGGTAAATCTTCACTCGCTTTTGACACCCTCTATGCAGAGGGCCAAAGACGCTACGTAGAGAGCCTCAGCTCCTATGCAAGGCAGTTTTTGGAAAGAATGGAAAAGCCAGAAGTGGATTTTATTCAGGGCATTGCGCCTGCTATGGCCA
>CAZHOC010001430.1:0-1973 GCA_964534295.1 uncultured Bacteroidia bacterium
TGGGCGTGTTGATTTTACTTTGTAAATAGTCCCAGGACTTTTCAAAAAGAGAATTGTACTGCTCTACGCTCAACATTTTGCCATTGTAGCGGATCAATTTGAAGTCGTACATCATGCTTCGGACCGCCTTGGCTTGGGTTTCGATTCTAGACCAGAGAGTAGAGAAAATGAATTCAACCCCACCGAACATACGGCTGGTATTGTTGAGCAAAAATACGTTTTCTCGGATGGGAAGTTCATAGTCCAATTCTAAGGCGAGCTGCACATCCGTCCCACCATAATATTCGTGATTGCCGGGGATGATGTAAACCATTTCAAACTGGGATGATAGCAAATCCCAATAAGCCAAGTCCTTAAACGCCTCTCCCAAATGATAGCTATCGCCGCCAACCAACAAAATGTCTCCCTCTGGTATCAAGGGATTAGCCTCGAGCCATTGGCGGTTTTCGGCAAACTCAAGGTGTAAGTCAGAGCAGTATTGAACTTTCATTTTTGCTTAAGTCGGGAGCCGCAAAATATAGCTTCTCTAGCGGGTCAACAACACTCCTGTAACATATTTGGAGTGGCGAGATTGCCGGAAGGGCAAATGCTGCGTAATCTGTTCGACTAAAGAATCATCGGCCGCTTCGTATTTGATCTCGAGAATCAAGGCAGGATCGTGCATGGGTTTGGCGAGATCAAAAGCGCCAGAATTGAGCGTTCCCGAGTAGGGGTAAAAACACATATCCCGATCAATCGTAAGCCTAAAACGCCCGTCAAAAGACATCAAGTAGGAGCGTTGATAAGTATTGATGAGGCTGGGCCGCAGAAACGGAAAGGAAGGATCCAATTGCGGCAGTTCTTGACAAACGCGCTCGATTTCCTCCATCCTAAAATCAGGGATACTAAAGCTCTTTTTACTGCCCAGTTCGTTGTGTTTGATTTTTAGTTCCAGCTTCGCTGAACGCACATCTCTCAAATCCTGCCCATACCAGCGGATACGGTATTTTTTGCGTTGGTTGACCCCATAGATATTATCGTTCCACGTAGTGAGCTGAGGCGTATCTAGGTAAATATTATTGATTTGGCGGTCAGGGTAAAGCTCCTGAAAAGAAGCGGGATGCAATTGCAAAATCTGTTGCAATGCCGCCACACTCATGTGCTCAACTCTAAATTTGCGTTCGTACCTCATTCTTGCGTCAACAATAGGCTATCTAGGTCTAAAAACTGCCAATCCAAAAGGCCACTCTCTACCTCATAGTCTAGGTACAAGATTTTGTCTTTAGGCAATAGCGCTCGTTTATCGGGATCGCGTTCGGTGCTATTGTTGATGCCCGAAGCCAAGAACCAAATCCCATCGGTAGTTTGATGCTGATAAAACTTGTCGCGTTGGCCACCGTCGCCAGCAATGACGACCACTTGCACGCCTCTGGCCTGGACTTGCTGCAACAAAGGATACACCACAAAGCGAAACTGCGTCAAAGGGGCACATTTATAGGGTAACCAAGAGGCTCCGGCATTGCCAGCGGTTTGGGCATTCATGCCAGGTTCGACATCGCTCCAAGTGACATGATGGCTCAATACAAAAAGGTGAGTAGCTTGACTGATCGTATCACAGACGCTCTGGATCATATCAAATTGATCGAGCCATTGGTCGCATTGGGTATCGCCTTTGTAATTGGTATTGGTTACCAGCACGGTCATGCCGGGATAGTTTTGCACATAATGCAGCTCTCGTCCCGTTACCTCGCGCAGCCAATCATGATTACCATTGCGGATATCATGATTGCCATAGGTCCAGAGGGTATTGGGAGAAGAAAGATCAAAGAGATCGTCTAGGTAATCAAGGGTTTCTCGCTTTTCGGTAGTTTCGGCACAGACATCTCCGCCTAGCCAAATGTATTCATAACATTCACGATTGAGCTCTTCGATGCGTTCATCCACTTTTTCGCGATTGGCGCCTCGGTAAGTATGCCCCAAGAAGATAATGCCTT
>CAZHOC010001431.1:0-1972 GCA_964534295.1 uncultured Bacteroidia bacterium
GCAATGATAGGTAGCTTGGATGATGGTGTTGCGACTCTGCATATCACAGGCAATTCTTAGCTTTTCTACTAGATAGGCTAGATCAAGATGATCACTTTGTTTTTGTAAAAAGGGGTGATATCGCCTATTGTTTTGCTCTAGTTCAAATCGATCTTGATAGTCATTTCGATTGGCTACGGACAGATGATAGTTCATTCCCCGCTGGTCTTCTTTCCCATCGATAAGTTCCCATTTATGCAAGGCTGCTTTGATGTGTCGCTGGGCATCTCTTTCCGTCAATTCATGCAATAAAGCAGCTTGTTGCCAGCTGGCATGCCGCTGCAAACGTTGCATACTTAGAAACTGATACACCAGCTGAAGTAACTTCGAAAGGAAGTTGTTAAATCGTCTCTCATTGTAACTTAGATCCGGTTCAAGTAGGTGCGAAATAGTGCTAGAATTGAGTTTTACTCCTTGTTTATCATTGATTTGTGTTAAAATTATTGTAGATAAATCCTTCACTTTTTGATTCTTGTTGAATAAGTCACAGTGGATAAATATTTGCAATTGCTTCCGTTCTTTGAGGGATAGGCGCTGAAGAAGATCTATGAGTTTGCTGTTTTGCATATTAGAGCTTACTTAAATAAGTTGTTTTTTTTATTTTGAGATTGATAGTATATAGTTGTTTATCAGTTGATTATATTCGATTTTGATAAAATCAATTAGTCTGTTTAGGTTATAAAAGTAAAATATTGTACTTCAATTTCCCCGCTATTGGACCTACTTTTGTTTTGAGCGGAGAGGTATTCCCTATCAGAGGTGATACCTGACACTCATAATCCCATTTACATTGATCAAAAACCACCCTATGCGCAAGCCATTACTAATTCTAAGTGCATTATTGTTAACCGCCTTTTGGGTTTCGGCCCAGGCGGTCATAGTTCGTTCTCTTGAAACACCGCAGAACAGTCGAGTTGTCATTCCTGTACAACTGTACAATATCATGAATATGGATGGAGTACAGATGGGCTTGCAATGGGATGCTGCACAACTTGAATTGGATTCAGTTGGCTTTTCCCCGGATTATCCAATGGCCAGTGATAATTTTAGATATCCCAGCGAGAATGAACTGGTTTTTGATTGGCTCATTGATTACTGGGAAACTGTCATCAATGGAGACACTCTATTTTTAATGTATTTCAATGTATTAGCTGAATGTGATCAAGCTAGCATTGATTTATCAAGCACGCATACTCCATTTCGTATCCTCCGTGGTGGCCAGGATATTCCAGATCTCCAGTTCGTAGCCGGGAAGGTGGAAATTGGGGCCTATCGAGCCATTAGCAGCGATACTACCATTTGTGCTGGGGACAGCTTTGAACTGTTTGTGGATGCTCCCTTGGCTTCAGGCTTCAACTGGTCGACGACTGACGGCCTACTGAGCTGCACGGACTGCCCTCGACCTACGATAAACGAATTGTATGGAGAGGCTACCTTTAGTGTAGAGATAGAAGGGCCCGTCGGTTGCTTGGATACTGCCTACATTTTCGTCAATGCTAGATCCTATCTCGATTTTGGTTTGTTGCCCTTTAGCAATAGTCCGGTGTGTCTGGGAGATTCGCTTTACTTTGATCCCAACGTATTTGGCGGGCAAAGCTATAATTGGCAGGGCCCCAACGGATTCCAGTCTTCTGAGGTGCGGCCCAGGCTGAGAGCTGACTCTGTGAACATGAGCGGAGAATATGAGCTACAATTGGTGGATCAGTATGGGTGTGAGGCGGGAGCTGTTTTTGATGTGATCGTTGCTGATTCCATCGAATCAGTTGAAGTGAATTTCGAATATGGAGGTTGTGAAGGTGGCACTGCTACTATGGAAATCGGGGCGATTGAGGGAGGTCAGGGACCTTTTACCTTCCAGCTGAATGGGGGAGAAGCTTTACCTATTCCTGATGGTCCTTTCCAAGTACCTTTTTCTGGAAACATTCGATTACAG
>CAZHOC010001432.1:0-1967 GCA_964534295.1 uncultured Bacteroidia bacterium
GCCTTTACTATATTTTTGGAATAGCAATAATTTTGAATCTATTATCTGGCATATATAATATCAAGGTGCTATTATATAAAAAAGGTAAAACATCGATAAATCATAGAATTTGGAAGACTACTATAGGGAAAAATATCGCGTATTCAATTGTATGAAAAAGCATGTGTAAATTTCAAACAGTTTAGATCTAGTAGGAGATTAAAATTGGAAGTAGATGAAGGTTTGTTGTGCTCCGCCAAACAAGATGATAATCCATGTGAAAACACTGTAGACCGTCCATCTGACATAAACCGGGGGTAAGCTTGCCTCCCAAGTAAATGGATGGGGCTTTTCACGACTAACCCATTCAATACCTAAAAGAAGAAATATGCCTGCGAATAAAATCAATTGATTGCTTCCAAGGCTAGGAGTATTGAATAAGCTGGAAGAAAAGATCACTGAAAGGTAATCAAAGGCGCTGCCAACGGACTCGGCCCGAAAGAAAATCCATGCCAGGCTTACAATCAAAAAGGTAGATCCCATCGAAAAGACTTCTTTGATCGAAGGGAACATCTTACCGTGGGCAACCACATTTAAGTTACTGCGATTCTTCCCAGTCAGGATCAAAGGGAGGAATAACAATGCGTGAATAGCGCCCCAAATAATAAAGGTCCAATTGGCTCCATGCCAAAACCCACTCACCATAAAGATGATGAAAGTGTTTCTTAACACTAGCCCTTTGCCTCCTCTACTACCGCCTAAGGGGATGTATAAGTAGTCTCTAAACCATGTACTAAGTGAAATGTGCCATCTCCTCCAAAACTCTCCCATATCTCTAGCGAAATAAGGCGTAGCGAAGTTTTGCATCAGGTCAAAGCCTAATAGCTTGGCCGTACCGATCGCTATGTCAGAGTAACCCGAAAAATCGCCATATATCTGGAAGGAAAAGAATATTGCCCCCAATATGAGCTCTACCCCTGAAAATTCATCAGGAGCGGCAAAGTATTGGTTGGCATATAAAGCACAGTTATCTGCGATAACGATCTTCTTAAACAAACCCCAAAGAATCTGTCTAAGACCGTCTTTTGTCTTTTCTAAATTGAACTCACGGTTCTTATAAAACTGAGGTAATAAGTTCTCAGCTCTTTCGATCGGTCCCGCTACCAATTGAGGAAAGAAACTCACAAAGGTGAAAAAGCTGATGATGTCTTTGCTCGGCTCTAATTTACGTCTGTAGACGTCTATCGTATAGCTGAGTGTTTGAAAGGTGTAGAAGCTGATCCCTACGGGCAACAGTATCTCTAATCGGCTTACTTCCATTGATTGCCCAAATAGCGTGAAGGCCGAGACAAAGCTGTCTACAAAAAAGTTATAGTATTTAAAGAAGCCGAGCATCCCTAAGTTGAATGCAAGACTGATCCAAAGTAAAATCTTACGGTTCTTATCGTTCGGCTCAGCCGCCAAACGCTTACCAATACTAAAGTCAAGGACTGAACTTAAGATAATAAGCCCTAAAAAGCGCCAATCCCACCAACCATAGAAAAAGTAACTAGCTGCGAGAAGAAAAAGATTTTGTAGTTGTAGCTTCCCCTTTAGAGGAAACCAATACACCAAGAATACGAACGGGAGGAAAAGAGCAAATTCAATAGAGTTGAACAGCATAAAATATTCCTATATAGTAAAAATTGACCTTTATGGGTTTTGATGAGTGGGGACAGTTTCTTCAACTAAACGCAATACCTTTTCCAATTTGTCAATGTCAATGAATAAGTGATACATCGCTCGTTCTTGCAGCGTTAAGGTCTGTAATCTGAGTTGTTCTTCCATAGGTACCTTAGGCGTAGACGCCAATGTGTAATAAGGCATATCATTATTATCCCCAATGTTCCAACAGGCCGAAGCCATCAGGGAAAAGTGGGTCAACTCTATAACCGGAACGCCTGGGTGACAGAATACAATGTTGGCGAGGCCTGCTCCATGAGGAGACA
>CAZHOC010001433.1:0-1965 GCA_964534295.1 uncultured Bacteroidia bacterium
GGGGCTGAGTTGATATTGTTAGACTACGAGCAAGATGCCTCATGGGTAAATAGATAGATCTACATCAAGAGGCTAACATCTCCGCATCTGCCCAGCCTGCGCATATCAATCCCGATGTAGGGGACACCCAATTGCAAACAAAAATACCAACGCACACTAAAGAACAAGATGAATTTTTATTCTATTTTGCCAACTCCCCATCTGGAGGCGGTGTCACCCGGTTAAGTCACTATTTGAGAAATATTGATACAGAAGGATGCAACTTCCTAGCGGATTCGCGCTGCGAAAAGTCTTTTCCCCAACCGGATACCCGACTGAAGTTTTTGCGGTCATCATTTGCTGTTCGAATGATTGATGAAAACTACCACGTACGAAAAATGAGCTTGGGGAACACAATTGTCTTCTCTCACGGTGCCCCAATACTTCCACAATGCAAAAGGTTCGTCCTTCATATAAATAACGCGCTACCGTTTGTGACCGAGCGCGTAAATCTCGGCTTTGTACTAAGAAAAAAAATGTCTGTACTTTGCCGTCGCTTGTTTCGGTCCGCCGAGCAAGCAGATCTGGTAACCGTTGAGTCAAACTCTACACTTGATTTATTGGAAGCCACGTGGGGGACTGCCATTTCAAGAAAATCAGCGATTTTGGGTAATGGCGTTGATCCAGTTTCTCAACTTGTTAAGGTCCCTTGGGAATTGCCGGCTCAGTTTTCGCTGGCTATCGGAACTTATCCCTACAAAAGAATCGAGCGTGTAATAGACATAGCTAAACAACTGTCAGTTGGTAACCCTCACAGTAAACTACTAATCGTTGGCCCTATTTCGAAAAAGCTCAGCGAAGATGACTTCATCCTCAACTATCCGAACGTGCCATATCCTCTGATGCGTGAATTGCTCCAGCGCTGTGATCGTTACATCTCAATGTCTCAAATAGAGAATTCATCTATTGCAATGCTAGAAGCAATATTCTCCAAAAAAAATGTAGTCTGCTCCGATATTCCTTCTCACCTTGAATCGCTGGCGAAAGCAGGTTATCGGATCTCTCGAGAAGACGGGATTCTCTACGCCGAGCTAGATGCGTCAAATTACAGCCAGCCCCCCTCATGGCTATCAATTGCTGAGCAAACAATGGAGCTTCTCAAAAGGACAAGCTAAACTAACAAACACACCAGTCTTTGCTCCTGTCTATGAGGCGCACTATGATAATACTCCTCATCTGAGAATCACCTTGATGCTTTTGTGTTTTACTGGGCTGATTATTTTGGCTGCAGGTAACTACTTTATAGGCTTAATTTCTACGCAACCAATTCTGGCAAAAAAACCTTGCAAGTTTTAAGAACTTTACGGGCGATAGACATGTCATCCACTAGTCACTATTTACACTTGCGTCAACTCACCTTGAGCAGCTACTAGCCTTTACTCGTTTTACGAAACGAACAGGCAACGGACAGATACTTACTTCAGATCCGTATTATGAGCAGGTCATCAAGGATTTTTATCTCTCTCCCTGCCACTATCCTATGCACCTGTAAACCGATTCGCTTACCGCCAACATGTCAAAAACAGCGCTCATCACCGGAGTTACCGGCCAAGATGGTGCCTACCTCTCACGTCTTCTGTTAGAGAAAGGCTATCAAGTACATGGTGTAAAACGTCGATCTTCTTCGTTCAATACCGGTCGAATCGAAGACATTTACCAAGATCCTCATGTCGATAGCGCAAACTTTCATCTGCACTATGGTGACCTCACAGACAGCACCAACTTGATAAGAATTATTCAGGAGGTCCAACCTGACGAGATCTACAACTTGGGAGCACAGAGCCACGTCCAAGTTAGCTTCGAAACTCCCGAATACACGGCCAACTCCGACGCAGTTGGCGTTTTACGTCTTCTGGAAGCGATCAGAATTTTGAAGCTCGAAGAGCACACGCGGTTCTACCAAGCTTCAACTTCAGAGTTGTTCGG
>CAZHOC010001434.1:0-1964 GCA_964534295.1 uncultured Bacteroidia bacterium
CTGCCGATTTTCGACCTTGAGCAAGTCTTCGGGTAGTTTAGGCTCGGTGATATCAGCCTTGGCGATATAATTGTCAGGCAAAGGGATTTCAACATCCCGATAAAGGCTTTTGTAAATCTCATCATCGCTCTCTCTCAGCTCCATCCGGCTGGTGCTGGCACTATGAGGAAGATTGAAACATACAGAAAGCATAAAAGGCTTATCCTCGGGTCTTTCCTCCAAAAAATGAAGTGCGCCTTTGAGTTTTCGGGCATTGGGATCGAGAAAATCCGCCACCCCTTCTTGCATGATTTCTACTTGGGTATCAAACTCAGCGTCTTCAAATATCTGGTGGCGGCGCTTAGGATAAAAAGTGAGATGTCCATGCCCCGCATACCAATAGTCAAAGCTCTTTTCCATCAGACCGCTTTCATAGCCTCCATCGCCTATGGGCGCATGGTTTTTGCCAATCCAGCCTGTGTAGTAGCCCGCCTCTCGCATCAAAACCGGATAAGAATTTGCCCAAGCCTCTTCAGATACGCTCGTCCCAGAATTGAAATTCACCCCATGCTTGCGCTCGTATTGACTCAACAAAATGGAAACCCGACTCGGCGTACAGATCGCACTCGTAACATGAGCATTGCGAAACAAGATACCATCGCTGGCTAACTGATCTAGATGAGGCGTTTGCACGATTTCATTGCCTGTGCAGCCCATCATACCATAAGATTGATCATCCGTAAGAATGAATACAAAATTGGGACGTTCTTGAGCAGAGAGACTACCGTTTTTAACAAGCAGATAGCTGCAGACAAGCAGTATGTGTAACAGGCTTTTCATGTTCATGATATTGGAGCTTAGCGTCATTTCGGCAGTTTTCCGGCAACAAAATGTAATACAAATAATTATATCATTCTCATCCCCTACCAATCCCACTGACTTAGCTCAAATGCATTGAGCCAAATGCCTTTGTTGCCTTCGCCTTTGAGGCGGATTTTGACCGGGTTAATGCCATCAGATTCAAAAACCAATTCGTGCGTGGCTACGGTATCAAACTGCATATTCTTCCCTTCCGTTAGCTCGACCCAATCGTTCTCCGAAGGAGTCTCCCCCTCAACAAACAAGCAGATTTTACGCTCAAAAGGGATCTTATGGATCTGCAATTTCTCTAATTTAGCGCGATTAGGGTCCATCAAGTCAGAATTACTTCTAGGGGCATGGTGCCAGGTAGTGAGTTTATATTTTCCTGCCGCTAAGTCGCGGAACGTTAAGACCAAGCCTTCGTCATCAATCCCAATAAGGCCATCGCCATAGACATAGCCGTACTTACCGATCACGTTCATTTCTCCCAGCCAACGTAAAATGCCTGCATCAGAGTTAGTGGAGATATTCGCGATAAAACCTCCCAAAGCTTCGCTCACATACTCCTGAGTCTGTTTTTCTGTTCCATACCAAGCAGGCCAACCAAATTGTACCAATTGCTCGGGCGAACCGATATCCACTCGTAGCTTGGCAAAATCATAAATCGGCTGCGCACGACTGGCGATATAATCTGGATTGTAGGCGATTGAATGGAGCCTAGCCGTAGCCGCTTTGAGTTTAGGCGCTTTTGCTTTAAGGATTATTTCTCCTGCTTCAGTGCCCGCTCGCAATAAGACGGGCGCAACCCCATACTCAGTAAACATAGGATTCGCATTGATATCGACCCCATCTCCGACGATACTGGCCGGGCCCTCAACGCTAAATTCTACCTTTAGCTCTGCGTCTCTGATTGTCGTACCATTTTTGTCCACCACATGGGCGTAAGCCACTACGATATCAGAGCCATCCGCCACCAACTCACGCCCGACTGTATCTAGTTCGAGGCGGATACCCCATGCTTTTTCTGGAGTCTGGATGCTTGTCTCTGCTATTTTCACTCCTGCGGAGAACGCTTGTGCGCTTAGCGTGCCCGCTTCGAAATGATCTATCTCAAAGATAATAGG
>CAZHOC010001435.1:0-1954 GCA_964534295.1 uncultured Bacteroidia bacterium
TCATGCCGAGCTCGCCGAGGCAACTTTGTAGTTTTCCCCTCTGCTGCGCAGAACGTTTATCTCTAATGATGCAGCATTCTTTTATGAATGAACATTCACTTTCTCCCTTTCTTAAAAAAATTTGGACCACCCGCCAATCCAAAGCAGATAGTCCAAACTAGTAATTTAAGAGCCTCCCTAATACTGGCTAAGCCGGATTGGGTACTCCTTCCAATAGATTTTTTAGGCGCTCTAGGCCGAGTTCGTTGGTGGCGCGCATTTGGGCTTCCACTTTGAATATCCGCATCATGAAGTAGCTAAAGGCACTCTGCTGCATGCTAAACTCTTGGGTAATTTCTACTCCATCTGCCGTTCGGCGCAGCCGGTACTCAAAAACAGGCTCGCTCTTAAAGGGCACGGAGATATTGCAATTCATACGTAGGTATTGGTTTTCTTCAAGCTCAGTCAAAGTCTGATAGCCAACGCTCTTCTCCCCTACTCCCTCCCAATGGAAAGCGGAACCGATCGCACCATTTTCACCGCTTACATGATACTTCTGCTCTGGATCCGCCACCAAGAAAGGCGACCATTCAGGAAAGCGTTCAAATTTACGCAGGAGATCATAGGCCTCCTCGACACTTGCCCTGACCAATACTTTGCTTGTGATAGAGATGCTTCGCTTTTGCGCTTTAGCGTTAAGGGTAAGCAATAGGAAAAGGGCGCTAAGGCTGGTGATGGATAAAATTGCAGTGTTCGTCATAATTAGAATGATTGATTTTGCCCTATGACGAACGAGTTTTTAGGTATTGGACAGCCAATAGAAAAAAATTGCAAAATAATTTTTGCGCCTCTCTAGAAAGTTTTTTCACACATAGGAAAAGCCTAGCTTTGCAGCAAATTATCATTTCATGGCCGATCATCATCATCACCATCACGATACCAGCTTGCAGGATCATTTGATTCAGGGGCGAGAAGCCTATGAGCAGGGGCAGTTTGCAGAGGCATTTAGGCATTACAGTCAGGCGATCCACTTTGTAGAGGATCACGATGCGGAGGATCAGCTCATGGGAGTGGAACCGGGAGAGATCTATGCGATGCGTGCATCTTCATTGGTCGCTCAAGATCAAGCGGCCGCTCTTAGTGACGCTGATATTTTTAGTCAGGCCATGGATGATTACGATCAAGCTGTGGAACTCAATCCAAGGAGTATTCTCTATCTCAATCTACGAGGGGAAATGTATTTGCGCAGTAGCTTCGCTGAATACGCTCCTGAGGCCAAAGATGATTTTGAAGCAGCAATTGCGATCAATCCCAACGATCCAACCAGCCTGCGAAACCTTGGAGAAGCGAATCTCAAATTGGAAAAGTTTGATGATGCCCTGTACAATTTCACCTTGGCAATAGAGCATCAGCCTGAAGATCCTGATAGCTTCCGCATGCGCGCTATGGCCTATTTGCGTAAACCGCCGGGCAATTATAAAGCGGCCGCCAATGATTTTGCCCAGGCAATCAAGTTAGCTCCGAACCAACCAGACCTCTACCAATGGCGGGCTCAGGCCCTACAACAAATCGGGCAGACGGCAGCGGCCTTGGAAGTCTATCAACGGCTCTTAGACCTCGCCCCAGACACAGCGGAGTATTATATAGATCGAGCAGTCATGCTGATAGAAGCGGATCCCGAAGCAGCTATGCGTGATTTAAACCAAGCTTTGGAATTGGAGCCTAATGCCTTGGCATATAACAATAGAGCCTATCTCCTGTTTCAAGATGGCGATCTGGAAGAAGCGATCATTGATGCAAAAAAGGCTTTGGATGTAGACCCAACGGCAAGTATTGCTTACGCAACCCTAGCGGAGATTTATGCCGCCAAAGGCGATAGAGAGCAGTTTTACGCTTACCTCCAATTAGCTGTGGATGAGTACTATGATGATATCGTCGAGGTGATGACCTATCCGGGTTTTGCGCCTTACCTCCA
>CAZHOC010001436.1:0-1952 GCA_964534295.1 uncultured Bacteroidia bacterium
AACGCCCAATGAAGAAGGGCTTGGCTAAACTTCAAAATTGGACATTCGAAATTCAGCATTCGGAGTTCTATCGTTCTGCGAAGCAGAAAAGAATGATTTGCGGACGAAATAATAGCTTGTTTTCATAAGGATAAGATTGCTGCCTTGCTGTAGGGAAGTCGCAAAGGATGCTTGTTTTAGAATAGGTACATCCTGCTGGCAAAAGGTAAACCCGCCGGGGAAAGATTTTTTTTTAGGGGGAAATCCTTAACTTCAAGCCTTCGTACTAGATGCGTGAACAACGCCACCTTTACCTATCACATAATTGCAAAATGATTCGGATACTTGCTCTTTTTGCCGCACTTAGCTGTAGCCTTGCCCTCAATGCTCAGGATACTACAGAGGTGGCAGAGCCCACTCAACCTTCTTTTATGAGCACCGAGCTTGAAGCGGGCCCAGTGCTAAATTCCATCCAACTTGACCGCCAAAAGTGGTTTTACTCCATGGATGAGGCTATGCGCCAGCCCGATAAGGTTTATAAGCTTTCCTTGACCAAAGAAAAGCTCAAAGCCTTCCCCTATGACCTTACGCGTCTCAAAAATCTACAAGTGCTCAACTTGAGCGGTAATAAGATCAAGGAAATTCCCGGTCAGATTGCAGAGCTTCCCAATTTGCAGATCGTGATCCTCACCAATAATAAAATTCGCAGCCTACCCGACGAAATGAGTGAGCTAGAAAACTTAGAAGCGCTCTACCTCGGCAACAATAATTTAGCGGCTATGCCCGGATGGATAGGCGGCTTGAGCAAGCTGCGCAAGCTGGACCTTTCCTACAATCAATTGTCGGAATATGAAATCGGTTTAGTGCGCTATCGCTTACCCCGCTGCGATGTGAGCCACTAGACAATTAAAATCATCTTAAAAACGCCCAATGCAGGAGCAGAATCTAGATTCATTCTTCTACATTGGGCGTTGAGTATTTTACATTTTAGCGTTTAGGCCTTAGCTTTGCGGCAAGCGTAAAATTATGCAAGATAAGATCCAACAATTAATGGCTGAGGTGGAAGCCTTTGTCGTCGAAACTGAAGAGCAATTAGATGCTTACAGACGACAGTTTACCAACAAAAAAGGCATCATCAATCAGCTATTTACGGACTTTAGAGGCTTACCGGGCGAACTAAAGCGCGACCTAGGCAAACCCCTCAATATCCTCAAGCAACGCGCCAATGAACGTTTGAATGAATTTCAAAACGATCTCAAGCGCGCGCAGCAAGGGGCAGATCGTCCTCATGACTTGACCCTACCCGCTGATCCATCAGTGCCAGGAGCAAGACACCCACTTTCGATTGTACTCAACAAAATCGTTTCTACTTTCGAACGCATCGGATTTACCGTAGCCGAAGGGCCAGAAATCGAGGACGACTTCCATAACTTTACCGCCCTTAACTTTCCAGAAAATCACCCCGCAAGGGACATGCAGGATACCTTCTTTGTCAATCGTGATCCTGACTACCTTTTGCGTACGCATACTTCCTCTGTGCAGGTGCGCATGATGGAAAATGGCGAACCGCCATTCCGTATGTTGATGCCGGGACGGGTATATCGTAATGAGGCCATCTCTGCACGGGCCCACTGCTTCTTCCATCAGGTAGAAGGTTTGGTCATCGACAAGGCGGTAAGCTTTGCCGATATGCGTCAGACCTTGCAGTACTTCGCTACCCAAATGTTTGGCGAAAAAGCGCGTATCAAACTGCGGCCTTCTTATTTCCCCTTCACAGAAATAAGCGCTGAGATAGACGTTTACTGGGGGCTCGACACTGAGGATGATTACCGTATGACCAAAGGTACTGGCTGGGTAGAAATCATGGGCTGCGGGATGGTAGATCCAAATGTCCTCTCCAACTGTGGGATCGATCCAGAAAAATACTCGGGTTATGCCTTTGGCATGGGGGTTGAGCGAATCGCTCAATTGCT
>CAZHOC010001437.1:0-1950 GCA_964534295.1 uncultured Bacteroidia bacterium
AAAGACTGCTATGAATTGGCCCAGAAACCCTACCCTCCAGGCCAGCGAAAGGCTCCCGATCTATCTCCCCACCAAACTTGTCGGGATCGATGAATACTTTCCAGAGGGGATCGTCTATGGGTTCGCCTCGGGGAAAGGCCAAGAGCTCAGCCTTTAGTTCGTTGACAATGTCGGGGTATTGGGATGCGAGATCTATTGTCTCCGTGGAGTCTGTATCGACTTGGTATAGTTGGACCTCCCCTTCTTCGTTTAGGATCAGCTTCCAATCGCCTTTGAAGTAGGCTTGCTGGGATTTGGCGACCGTTAGATAAGGCTTGGTGGGAGCGGCCTCCTGCTTTTGTAGATAAGTCCACTGGCTCAGTCCATCGACTTCGGTAGTATCAAAATTTTCTAAGCCTACTGCCTCTACGAGTGTCGGCAAGACATCATTGACGGTAATGCGGTGATCGACTTTTTGGGCAGGGACGAACTGAGGGGCATAAATGAAGGAAGGTACGCGCAGACCGCCTTCATAGACCGTACCTTTGCCTCCGCGTAAAGGGCTATTATCGGCCGCGCTATTGACATAGCTGTCCCTTAAAAACTCCCAAAAGGGAAAGGGCAAAGGAGTCCCCCAAAGATCAGCAAACTGCATAAGGGGCTCGGATACATCCTCGGGGGCCGCTTCTAGGTTGAGGCCGCCATTGTCACTCATAAACCAGATGATGCTATTGTTTAGCTGGCCGGTAGCATCTAAAGTCTCAATTAGTTTTCGGATCCCTTTATCGACCTCGCTGACCATGGCGGCATGCAACTGCCGATTTGAATCCTTGATGTGATTGTAGGTTACCACACTTTCGTGCGGGGCTTCATTGGGCATATGCGGTGCGGCATAGCAGAGTTCTAGAAATAAGGGTTGATCAGTCTGGCTTTGCAGGATTTTTATTGCTTCATCTGTGAGCAAGTGAGTAGAATAGCCTTCTTCGACTACTGTTTGACCATCTCTTTGCCAATCCAAGGACCCACCATGCACATGATTATAATGCCCAATCCCACCCGTCAAATAGCCATAAAAATGATCAAACCCACGATGGTAAGGCCAATACTCTTTTTGATAGCGGCCTAAATGCCATTTGCCTACCAAATGCGTAGCATAGCCTTTTTCCTTGAAATATTGAGGCATGATTTTCTCGGAGAGGGGTAGACCCAGGACGTTGTTCTTACCGATGGGATTGATGACTCCCAAGCGTAGCGCGGTCTTGCCCGTCAGCAAGGAGCTACGCGTTGGCGTGCAGGCAGAATGCACGTAAAAACGATTGAGCTCCACACCTTCTTGAGCCAACCAGTCTAATGTTGGTGTCTGGATTTCGCTGCCATGATAGCTGACATCATTCCAACCCATATCGTCTACTACAATCAAGATGACATTGGGCGGGGCTTGACTGAGGCTATCCTTCGCTTGCAGTAGAAGGCCAGCGAAGAGCTGAAAAACGATAATTAGCGAAAGATACTTCATGTAATGATCCTGTTGAGGCAGATGTTGATATTGAAAATCAGGCGATAAACAGCTTGCATAAGGGGTTTTGATTTGCTGCTTGGTGCAAATTTCTTTTCGCAAAGACTGGGCAATCCCTTTTTATTCAGGTTTACTGTGCCATTCGTAGAAGATGCCTCCTGGGTCTCTTTGGGAGCGGATTTGTTGCACCTTTGCTAGATTTTCTGGCGACATGAAGGGGGCAGTACGTTTGTGTAAGGCTTCGTCGGCTAATTGCATGCCGGTAGAGAGGTGTTCCATTTGCCGCAGGGTATCGCTGGCCCAGTCGCCATAAAGACCGGTATCGGCTGGATTTTCCCAACAGCTGTAGAGGGAGATGTAAATATTGTCCTCTTTGCCGTAGGCCATGTCGGAAGAGAGCTCCCCGGGATGCCAGTTGAGCCAGAGCATATGTGAAGGTGGAGGCGGGAGAGTAT
>CAZHOC010001438.1:0-1948 GCA_964534295.1 uncultured Bacteroidia bacterium
CCTTAGCCTAGCCATTGCAGTAGTTGGGGCTTTACTGCTTTCAGGTTGTAAGCTTGACCAAATGATCAAATTGGCTCAGGAAAACGATCTTCAGGTTAACCCTAATCCATTAGAAGTACATGGTGGAGAAGTGCCATTTGAAATGTCTGCAGTTCTTCCTCCCAAAATCCTTCCTGCTAACACAAGCTTCACCATCAATACTATTTATGTATACGGTGACAAGGAGCTACCTGTTGGATCAGTTGTTTTCACCGCTGATGATTTCCCTAACAGTTCTACAACTACTTCAAGAAAGTCTGTTAACATGTCATTCCTATACCAAGATGGGATGGATCCTGGCACGTTGATGATTGAAGGTGTGGCCAAAGACACTAGAAACGGTAAAGAAAAGAAAACCGCAGAAAGATTGAGTGTTGCCACTGGTTTGATCATGACTTCTGGTTGGGTGAAAGATGTAACTTACACTTCTTTGACTGATCACGGATATAACGATGCCGAAGAACTTGAGGCTACCAACATCGATTACTACTTCGATCAAGGCAGGTCCAATCTTCGTTCTTCTCTATCTTACGATGGTACTTCCAACAGGACTAGAACCAATGACCTTAGTGCATTCATCGCAGAGAAAAACGTAACAAGAACAGTTACCATTACTGGTACGCACTCTCCTGAAGGTACTGAGACTATCAACTCCGACCTTTCTGGAGACAGGGCTGCTGCCATCGAAAAATACTACCGAGCTAGAATGGATCGCTACGACTATAAAGGTGCTGCTGATTCTATCGAATTCATCCTTAAGCCTATCATCCAAGATTGGGCTGCTTTCAAAAGCGCACTAGCTGCTTATGATGGCCTTTCTTCTTCTGAAAAATCAGAGTATACACGAATCATCAACGGTTCTGGTTCTTTTGAAGAAAAAGAGAAAGAATTCAAAAAGCTTTCTACTTACAAAAAAGTATTTGACAATGTTTACCCTGGTTTGAGGTCTGCTAAAACTGAGGTATTGACTGTTAAGCCTAAGAAATCAAATGCTCAGATTGCCATCTTGGCAAAAGCTGTTGTTGATGGTAACGCCGAGCCTGATACGCTTACCGTTCCTGAAATGAGGTTTGCTGCAACGCTTACTCCTTCTATGGAAGAAAAAGCAGCTATCTACGAGGCACTTACCAAAGTAACTGATGCTTGGGAAGACTACAACAACCTTGGTGCAATCAAAGTAGAGCTTGGAAGAAGCGACAAGTCTAAATTGGACGAGGCTCTAAGCCACTTGGAAATTGCTGCCAAGAAAAATCCTGATGCAGGTGTTGTTAAGTCTAATATGGGTGCTGCTTATGTACTCCAAGGTGACTATGGTAAGGCACTTGCAGTTCTTAGTGAAGTAGGTAGTGGATCTAATGACGTAACTGGTAGAACCAACGCTATGATTGGAGCTCTTCAAGTTAGAAATGCTAACTATGATGCTGCCAAAACTGCATTCAATGGAGCTAAAATGAACGGTTATTCCAACTTCGACAAAGGATTGTTGCATATCTTGATCAAAGAGTACAGCCTTGCAGATCCTTTCTTGGAAGCTGCTGCCAAAGAAGAAAGCATCAAAGCTGACGCTTACTACCTATTGGCTGTATCTGCTGCTAGACAAAACAAGGGTAGCGATGTACAGAGCAACCTAAAAACTGCTGTGGACCTAGAGCCATCTTTGAAAGATAAAGCGCTTAACGACCTAGAATTCAAAGCCTTCACCAATGAGGTGAACGAGGCCGTTAAATAATTAAGATAATCATTCAAGAAAAGCCTTGCCCTTGCTTAGGGTGAGGCTTTTTTTATTTACGACCAGCAACTAATTTAGCGGTCGAAAAATCAAATCAATGAGAGAAATTCAATTCAGACAAGCCTTGGGCGAAGCCATGAGCGAAGAGATGAGAAGGGATGAAGACATCTTTTTAATGGG
>CAZHOC010001439.1:0-1945 GCA_964534295.1 uncultured Bacteroidia bacterium
TAAGCATAATCATACCTACTCATAACGAGTCTGAAAACCTAAAAGAACTCATACCCTATTTACAGCAAAATGGAGGAGAGTACATCAGAGAGATCTTAGTCGTGGATTCTTGCAGTACCGATGATACTTTGCTCGTGGGCCAAAACTTAGGCGCCCGAGCCATCAAAGCACCTTGTCAAGGACGGGCGCCTCAAATGAATTTCGGGGCTCAAAGTGCTCAGGGAGAGATCTTATACTTTGTCCACGCGGATACTCGACCACCGGCAAGCTTTGCTACAGATGTAATCGCCTCAGTGAAGGCCGGATACGAGATGGGCTGTTATCGTTATGTATTCGATCAAAACCACTGGCCATTGTCCTTCAATGCCTTTATGACGCGCTTTGACCTCATCTTTTTTCGCGGCGGTGATCAGACATTCTTTATTCCTAAAGCCCTCTTCGAGGAACTAGGGGGCTATCGTGAGGATTATTTGATCATGGAGGAGTATGAGTTTTTAAGGCGGGCCCGCAAAAATCATAGCTTCCGGATTATCCCTAAAGATGCTGTGGTCTCTTCCCGGAAGTATGAGCATAATAGTTACTTTAGGGTCAACTTTGCCAATGCGGTGGTTTTTAGCATGTTTTTGTTTGGTGCTTCGCAGCAACGCATGGTCAAAGCCTACCGCTATCTGCTCAACTATCGTGAAAGCTAAGCATGTCCCATTCTAGTTCTGAAACCGCCTTTAAACAAGCACAATTAGCTCTACTCCAAAAACTAAATATCTATCCGCTGGGTACTGACTTTGAGTTAAACCCTGGTGAAAATGTCATCACCATCGACATTCAGTACCAGGGGGACTGGGGCTATGTGGCGCTGGATGTACAGGCTTGGGGGACGGATGAATATCAAGTTTACCTAAGCCGCGAGGAAGTGGTAGAAGACTATATCCCTGGATATTTTGCCTTTAGAGAAGGCCCCTTGGTCTTGGCTGCTTTGGCGAAGCTTCGAGCACAGCATCAAATCCAGCCCAAACTATTGATTATTGATGGACATGGGGTGGCGCATCCGCGGCGAATGGGACTAGCTACTTGGTTGGGAATCAAAGAGGACATTGCCAGTATAGGAGTGGCCAAGGATAGCCTCATCAAATTAAATTATCAGTTGGCTACGGCAGCCGGATCTACCTATTCCATCTATGATGGGTCAGAATTATTGGGTTATGTTTTGCGTACTCAGGATGAGATCAAACCGCTATTTGTCAGCGCTGGCCACAACATCAGTCAGGACGAGGCACTGAGGATTGTTTTTGCTTTACGCTCCCAATATCGTTTGATAGAGCCCATTAGGCGAGCAGACCAAGCCGCGCGTAAGTTTGCCAAAGGCGAGATTACGGATGAGATGATGGTGTTGTAGTACTGCTTCGCAGAACGCTTGTTTCCATAGATCCCTATTTGAGGGAGATGACATTTTTAAACTCTCTAGTCATGCCGGAATGTGAGGCACGAGCATATCCGGTATCTTTAGTTTTGGTACTGCTACGCAGAACGCTTATCCCTCCAGTTGCTTCAGCGGGACTCAGCGTGACAATGAGGACTCATTTAAATATAACTCTCGATGTCATCCCGAGCGCTAGCCGAGGGAACTATTTGACATAATCTCTGCAGGGCAGAATAGAGATAATCGTTCCGCGCTCCCGATAGCTATCGGGAGGTAAAAACCCAAAAATCCCCCCAATCAGAGGCCTGGGAAGATCGCCTCAAAGAAAAAGACCAGCCAAAACATCGAGATGGCCATCCAAAATAGTGCGTACAACAAGGGTGTACGTAGCCAGCCGATTTTGCCTTTGGCGTGTTGCTGTTGACCGGCGAGGCCAGTAAGCCCAAATATCAAAAAGGGAAACCAATTGTAAGACAGGCGTACCAGTTCGGTTTCGCTATGATCGTCGAAGGCGTAAAGATAGAGGTA
>CAZHOC010001440.1:0-1943 GCA_964534295.1 uncultured Bacteroidia bacterium
TAGGCAACACAAATTGCCCTATAAAAGACCTAACTCTCTTCCTTCGCAAAAGTTTTTCGTTAAACAAATTGAAGAATTGTTAAACAATTTCTACAATCCTTTACCATAAGTCAAATTGATAATTTTTATAATTCAATAACCAACAGTTATTTCCCTACTGCTCAAAATGGATAATTGCCGCATACTCAAGCTAGGGCTGATTCACTGATCAAATTCGGAAAAAAGTAACCAGATTTTTACGACTTACAGAATGGATTTTCCTCAATATTTTTTTCCACAATGATGCGCAGCTCAGGGTATGCTAGTCATTTTGTAGGCGCTTAAAAACATAACCACCCGTAGTCGCACCCCAGACCTGCTCCCCTTCTGCATTGAAGCCTTGATCCCAGCTACTAATCTTATCTGGCCAAACACTTACTTCAGAGGTCGCATAAGTTGCCCCTCTTAAGGTACTACCGCATTCTCCTTGGCGCGTTTTGCCAGAGAAGGAGCCATCATCTTTCAAAGAAAGGAAAACCGCACAACCATCCCGCAATACCAAATCCTCTTTTCCAAACTGATCATATACTTCAGGAGTCTTCCATTTCAAAATATAATCCTCCGGATTGGGCAAAGTATAGACCACACTCTGCCACTCATTGTCAGACAGCTTTTCGATTTGATATACTCGTTGTCGGTAAGGCTTATTTTGCATAACTCCCAGCGCTTGCTCTACATATAACCAATGCTCTCCTGGATACTTTTTCTGCCAGATGGGATACATATGCAAACTGATATCATAAAAGTTGGTGTCCGCAGCCGCTTGTTCTGCGCTAGAAAAAGAGCCCGTCATCATACCGAAGAGGCGTTCTGTTTGATCAAGACCGCTTTGCGGAACGCTTTTACAAGCAAGAAGGAGTACAAGTGAGATAGCAAATAATAATAGTGATTTTGACATAGTGTATATGTAGGTGTTTATTTTATAAGGGCCGCTGCGCGGAACGCTTATCCTTGGATGCAAAAATACTGCATTTAGGGATAAGCGTTCCGCGCTCCCGCATAGCTATCGGGAGTAATCTCTAAAAAAGATGGTAAACTAACGAATCAGCGTAACTGTACCTCCCCGATCCACTCTCGCGCCATTGTTAAGTACGGCTTGGACTCGGTAAGTATAGACCCCTTCTGGCACTACCCTACCGTTGCGCGTACCATCCCAACTATCCGTGATGTTGAGCAGGCGAGCGACCTCTTGGCCCCAACGATTGAAGATGATCATTTCGTACTGGACCAGCCCTTCGCCAGCGGCGAAGAAGAAATCGTTCTTGCCATCATCATTAGGCGAAAAGGCATTGGGCACATAAATGGCTCCGTCCGGGATCACTTCTAACCAAATGATGGTATCAACTGGACAGACAAAATAAGAGTTGTAAGCGGTGAGCTTGACTGGGTAAAGTCCAGTGTCTTCATAAAGATGTTGGGGGTTTTCCAACTCTGAGAGTCCACCATCGCCAAAGTCCCAAACATAGGCGACGGCCCCTATACTTTGGTTGATAAACTGCACATTGGCTTGAGAGAGCAAAATCGAGTCCTCAAAACTAGGATTGGAACTAAAGATCGGAATCGCCGGTGGAGTTTGTGGGATATAAACCGGAATGGTGGTTTCACAGGCATTTTGATCTCGGACGGTGGCAAAATAGGTAGTATCGCCAAAAAGGTTGTCGACAAATGCCCCATCTAATTCCGAAGGCCCATCCCAGCGAAATCCATAGGGACCGATCCCTCCCACCGCTGTGACTCCGGCCGCACCATTGTCCCAATCACAAAATGCTTCCACAAAGGCACTATCAACTATGGTCAACTCAAGGGTATCTGGTTCAAAAATGTCTACAAAGTCAATCGCTACGCAATTGCTATCATCAGTAACCGTTACCTGAAAGATTCCAGGCCCCAGCCCCGTAACAGTG
>CAZHOC010001441.1:0-1942 GCA_964534295.1 uncultured Bacteroidia bacterium
ATCATGAGCGAGAATACCGTTACAAGAAACCTCCGCAAAGTGCGTGTTGGACGTGTAGTCAGCAACAAAATGGATAAATCCATCACTGTTTCTGTAGAGCGTAAAGTGAAGCACCCTATTTACGGGAAGTTTGTAAAAAAGACGACCAAGTTTGTCGTCCACGATGAAAACAACGACAGTGGCGTTGGAGACACCGTGAGGATTATGGAAACCAGACCTATCAGTAAGCGTAAGCGCTGGAGATTGGTAGAAATCATCGAAAGAGCAAAGTAATCGGTTGCAGGTTCGGAATGTTCTACAAGAGCAACACCCGAAAACCACAAGCCATTAATAGATAAACTAATGATTCAACAGGAAAGTAGACTGAAAGTCGCGGACAACAGTGGTGCCAAAGAGGTGCTCTGTATCCGAGTACTTGGCGGTACCAAAAGGCGTTACGCCCGCATTGGAGACCGTATCATTTGCTCGGTTAAGTCGGCTGATCCCAGTTCTAATGTTAAGAAAGGGGATGTAGTAAAAGCCGTAGTTGTGCGGACCCGCAAAGAAAGACGTCGCAAGGATGGATCTTATATCCGTTTTGATGACAATGCTGCGGTGATTCTTGCCAATGATGGTGGTCCTCGGGGAACGCGTATCTTCGGCCCAGTAGCTCGTGAGCTTCGGGACAAAGGATATACAAAGATTGTTTCCCTGGCTCCTGAAGTACTCTAAATCCCAAAAGAAACAGAGATCATGGCCAAGGATAAAAAACATGCAAAAGTACACGTTAAACGCGATGACAACGTGCGTGTACTCTCCGGAAAAGACCGAGGAAAAGAAGGACGTGTGCTAGTAGTATTTCCTAGCGACCAACGTGCAATTGTAGAAGGTGTAAATCTCGTTAGCAAGCACGTGCGCCCCTCACAAGAGAACCCCAATGGAGGAATCATTGAGCAAGAAGCTCCGATTCATATCTCCAAGTTGATGCTAATAGACCCTAGTACTAAGCAACCTACTCGCATCGGTCGTCAGCGTAATGAAGACGGCAAAGGATGGGTTCGTGTTAGTAAGAAGAGTGGAACGATTATCAAATAAGACCAATCATGGCCTACGTACCAAGATTATATACTAAATACAGAGAAGAGATTATTCCTGCTATCAACAAGCAGTTCCAATACTCTTCTATCATGCAGGTACCTGTATTGGAGAAAATCGTGATGAACCGCGGTGTCGGAGACGCTGTAGGTGATAAGAAGCTCATCGATGCTGCCGTACAGGAATTTGAACTCATTACCGGACAAAAGCCAGTTGTAACGATCGCTCGTAAGAGTATCTCTAACTTTAAGCTTCGCGACGGTATGCCAATCGGCTGCAAGGTTACAATGCGTAGTTCTAGAATGTATGAATTTCTAGATCGCTTTATCAATGTTGCAATGCCTCGTGTTCGCGACTTTAGAGGAATCCCTCTCAAAGGATTTGACGGACGCGGAAACTTCACCATGGGTATCAAGGAACAAATCATCTTCCCTGAGATCAATGTGGATAAGATTAATCGTATCTCTGGTATGGACGTAACATTTGTTACTTCTGCAAAGACTGACGAAGAAGCACTCGCTCTTCTAAAAGCCTTTGGGATGCCGTTCCAAAAACCAAAGGAGGTGCAACAAGCATAAAACTATGGCTAGAAAATCGATCATAGCAAGACAAGCTAAACGCGAAAAGCTCGTGGCTCGCTACGCTGCAAAGCGCCAGCGACTCAAGGATGAAGGCGATTATCAGGGCCTAGCCTTGTTGCCGCGCAACTCTTCTCCCGTAAGACTAAAAAACCGTTGTAAATTGACGGGACGTGGTCGCGGATATTTGAGAAGATTTGGTATTTCAAGAATTAAGTTCAGAGAACTCGCCCTTCAGGGAAAAATCCCAGGCGTAAAGAAAGCAAGCTGGTAATATGTTTACTGATCCT
>CAZHOC010001442.1:0-1940 GCA_964534295.1 uncultured Bacteroidia bacterium
TAGCAGCGGAAAAAGGATGGAAAAAAGTCAGTGATCTCAGCACTCCTTAGCTCACCACCTCACCGGGGGTTTTGCCAGTCCAACGCTTGAAGGCATGAGAAAAAGCACTAACCTCTTGAAAACCTAAACGAAAAGCCACCTCTTTGATAGGGATCTCATGTCGCAAATAATACATCGCACGCTCTTGGCGGATTTCGTCCAAGAGCATCCGAAAGCTTGTCCCCTCCGCTTTTAGCTTCCGCTGTAAACTACGCGGACTCATATGCAGCATGGCTGCAGTTTGATCTAAATCGGGAGGGGTACTCTCGCTGTGATTGAGTAAAGATTCCTTCACCATTCGTTTGAGGGATGGACCTTGCCCGAGTTGGTATTGCTGGCTTTGAGCATGCTCGATTAAAAGTGCCAATAAGCGTTGATCTGCCACCAAAATGGGCTCCTCCCAAAGATTAGGCGTCAAAACGATCTTTGTTTCTGCACAACCTAATTCAATTGGACAACGAAAGATGCGCTCGTACTCTTTTGATTCTATTAACTCTGTACGCTGAAGGAGAACCTTGCTAGGGGTCATACGGCCCATACTTAGAGAACGCATCGCTTTTACCACAATTACCATCCCGACATCTAAGGTCTGCCAAACTGCAAAAGGAGTATAAATGCGACAATCAGGATTGATATGAAATTGCATCTCCACCGCATCGCTATGTGCATTGGCGGAAATTTGAAAGGTATGAGTTACGAGATTGAGATATTGATTGGCGTTGACAATACCCGCACCAAGGGTAGGACTATTTTGTAAAATGTTGCCAACTACTTCTAAGCCGGTTACTCCATAAAATTCCCCCATATGCAAGCCAAGTAAAGGGTCTTCGGTCTGGCTAGCCGCCGAAAGCCAAAGCTTTTCTAGTTTCTCGTAAGGAGCATCAATTTGAGTATCTCCTTCCAACTCAGCTAAGGTAAATCCAGCTTCCTTACAGATAGTATCAGTATCAGCTCCCAGACTCTCGGCGAAAAGCAAAATCTTGAGCAGACTACGGCTTTGCATGATCATGGCGTGAAATTATTAAGCATGGCGCATTTGCACAAAAGCCTGTCGCTTTTCGATAAAAAAATCTAGCAAATAGACCTTCATATTTGTATCGTAACTAATACCTCATGATGCTAAGTACTCCCATTAAAAGTCTATATCGCAGCAAAAGTTTAAGTTTGGGCCCCAATTTGAAGATTCACGCTATCTCTACGGGCACGGTATCCGTCAAAGCCAACTTTAAGCAAAAAAATGGACCGGGCATCATCAGCAAGCTCAATCTATTTCGTGGGCCAATGACTGAGCCTCTTCCGATCAATGTTTACGTCATTGAGCACCCAGAAGGGGTCATCGTGGTAGATACGGGGGAAAATGCTCGGGTCAATGATCCTGATTACTTTGCTCAAGCCTCTTGGTTGCAAAAGCAGTTTCAAAAAACCGTCAGCTTTGAAGTAGAGCACGATGAGGAGATTGGCCCTCAATTAGATGCTTTGGGCATTGAACGCTCGCGATTGCGCTGGGTAGTGCTCACGCATCTACACCTGGACCATACCGATGGCTTGCACCATTTTCCCAATACAGAAATCCTCGTTCATCAAAAGGAGTTGGATCGTCCCTTTGGGGATGCTCCGCATACATATCCCCTGTGGTTTGAGCCCAAGGGATTTTCACTCAATCAAATGGGCCCTGGCGCCTTTGATCAAGTCCACTATCTCACGCAGAGTAAAGATGTGATGATGGTACCATTGCCCGGCCATACCTATGGACAGGTAGGCGTTCTGCTGAAAGCTGAAGACCAATACTTCCTCTTTGCTGGCGACGCTACCTATGATCAAGAGCAGTTGGCAAAGGGTGAACTGGCAGGAGGGCATGTCGATTTTCGGGCTGCTGCCGCTAGTATGGATAGGGTCAAGCG
>CAZHOC010001443.1:0-1940 GCA_964534295.1 uncultured Bacteroidia bacterium
CACCATTGGGTGCTCGCTATTGCCAATCCGTCGAATGATCACATAAACAAGGCCCGCAAACATAGCCCCTCCCACCCCAAGCAATAGGTCAAGCGTTCCCACTTGGGTATCAAAACCCTTAAGCATCAATACGCCAAGCAAAGCCAAAACAAAGAAGCCCCAATTGATCCATCTAACTTTTTCTTTGAGGATAATCACGGCAAAAATGGCGGTAAAAACCGGAGACAAATACTTGAGCGAAACCGAAGCCCCCATGGGGATTCTTTGCAGGGTAGCAAAGAACATACTCATCGAAGTAAGCCCAATCACGGCTCGTAGGATTAATAATCCACGTTTGTTGCCAAAGAGAGGTATCCCGTGTCGCAATAGAAATAGCAGACAGAGGATTGAAGTCCCTATGCTACGAAAGAATACCACCTGAAAGACATGATAGCCAGGTAGATACTTAATCATGGCTTGCATGATCGTAAAACCCAAGGTAGCGAGCAATATATAGCGTATACCTGGCGAAATGACAGTCGAAAGAGACTTTAGGGAGTTGATAAGTACTTATTAGAGGTAGGCTACAAAGCTACGCAAATAATGGAGAGGGCTTGAGAAATTTGGGGATCAAACTGTAATTTCAATTCTATTGCCTTCCGGATCAAGCACTACGCTCTCATAGTAGCCATCTCCAGTAGTCCGGGCTTCTCCAACCACGCGATAGCCATCCGCCCTCAATTGCTCCGTGAGACCATCTACCTTTTCCTTGCTGCCCACCGATACGGCAAAGTGAATCAAGCCTCGATACTCCTTCATCAAATCATTGATATTGGCAGGGATATCGGGACGATTCATCAGTTCTAATCGGGCTCCTTCGGAGAACGATAAGAAGTAAGATTCGAAATTCTTTTTGTCGTTGCGATACTTATTGTTGGCTCTAGCCTGGAAGTAACGCTCATAGAAGGCACGCATGCCTTCCAAGTCTTCTACCCAAAGGGCGAGATGTTCAATTTTCATCAGGAGGATTGGCGCTTATCGATTTCAGCTTGAATGTCCTTTTGTTGTTTCTTCATAGCGATGGCCAAGAACACAATGGCCACAGGTACGCTCACCTGAGGTACTTGCACATCAAAGGAACCGCTAAACATCTGATAAAACATAAAGACTGCATAGATAATCGCTAGTGCTAAGATCACAATTTGCACACTCTTCATCTGCTTGAAGCGATTTTGCAGTTCGGACATCGAAAGCTCAGAGAGTTTTTTTCTTGCCATATTCGTCAACTTGTGTTTCGTATCAATATACAAATCAGGCAGAAAAGTTCACATATTCAAAAATGTACGCTGAGCCGTAGTGAAGTCTACTCTCTTTTCTCGCAATCGATCTTCCAGGTAGGAAACTTAAAAGACTCATCAGGACTTACCCATTCGCCTAACCATTTGAAGCCTTCCTCTGAGATCTCAAAAAAGGTAATCTTATAAAAACCTTCCATCCCATTAGGAGCGGTTTGGGGCTTATAAAGGATAATCTGCCCGTCTTCTTCCAGATTGCCCTCCCAAGCGCTAAGACTAGGCGTAGCGGCGCTATTGCTATAATAATGCACATACCAGCGGCTGCTGTCTGCATTAAATTGGCGGATACTACCTGAATGGACTCCGTCTGCTTTTATCGTCTCATCTTGCACAGCATTGCCATTCATGATGTACTTAAAGCGCCAAACCATATCTACTGGCTCGGCCCAACTTTGATCTGGATTGCGGCTCACCGACTTACAATCACATTCTCCAATTAGAGGTGCCCAATCTTTTATTTGCTCGGGAGCTTGTGGATTGGGTTGGCCATAAGGATATTCAGGGCTGACTTCGTAGTCAAAATTAATCGTCTGAGCGAAGCTCAGGCTAATAAGGAAAAAGCTTAGTAATAATAGCGTAGTGGCTTTCATAATTTGAAAGTTTGAT
>CAZHOC010001444.1:0-1940 GCA_964534295.1 uncultured Bacteroidia bacterium
GATCGAAGGCTAAACTTTTTGCAGGACGACAAACAAATAATCTCCCTTAGCGTGCTGATAAGACTTTATTATGGCATGGACAGCATCCGTGCTAATATCCTCTCTTAGTCTTGCTAAACCTTCTTTCACCTCCTCTTGGCGCGACAAATCTGAAAAAGAAGAAATTCCCTGCCTAATCTCTGGCTCTAGATATAAGTCCGGACGGTTTTTGCCCACATAGAGAAAGTGATCCTCTAATTGATCATGGATTTCATAGGCTTCTGTCTTGACTAATGCTAGCTCTGCTTGTTTAGCAGCACTACTGATCGCCTCCCAACTTGGCATTTGCGCCATAGAATCCGCTAACATCTGCGGGAAATAATGATTGAGCCAATAGCCCTGCATTTGCTTGGGAGTGGCTGTAAAGACTACAAAGCGTCCTCCAGATTTTAATACCCGAGCTACTTCCTTAAAGCCCGCCACCAAATTTGTCCAATGATGCAAGGTCAAACTGGCCAAGGCTGCATCTACGCTTTGATCGGCCAAAGGGATGCTTTCGGCTCTGCCGGAATGCCAAGAGAGAGAAGCGTTCCGCGAACGAGCGGTCTCCAACATCTGCTCAGAAGGCTCTACGCCTATCATCTCTAAGCCAGCAGCCGCCAAAGCGATAGTGTAATTGCCAGTGCCACAGCCGATGTCTAGTACCTTCTGCCCTTTTTTGTAAGCCAACAAAGCCTGCATGCGGCCCAGTAGATAGGGGTCTGCTTTGCGGGTGTCATTGTAGGCTTTGCCGATACGATCATATTTTTCCATGAGGTAAATTTTAGTCCATAGCCGCAAGGAGAATATCACAAGCTTCATGCATCTCGGCCTCCGTGATTGTCAAAGGGGGAGAAATACGTAGCCCATTATCAATATTGAGAAAACCAATAGTCATCAGGCCTAATTCTAAAGCCTTCTTTCGCACTCGCTCGGAGGTCGCAAAATCTTCAAAGATGACCGCATACATAAGGCCTTTGCCTCTGAGGTCCTTGATCAAGGGATGTTTGAGACGGTCTTTGAGGATGGCCTCCTTCGGTGGAACGCTTGCCAAAAGGCCTTCGTCTAGGGTGTATTCTAAAGCCGCCAATCCACTCGCACAACAAAGGGGATGCCCGCCAAAAGTGGTCAGATGACCGAGCATGGGATTTTGCTGGATGACGGCCATAACCTCAGGCCGAGTGATAAAAGCGCCCAAGGGCAGACCTCCCCCCAAGGCTTTGGCAAGGACTAAAATATCAGGTGTAATACCGGCCCACTCATGGGCAAACATGGTCCCCGTGCGGCCAAAGCCCGTTTGGATTTCATCGACGATCAGTAAGGCCCCGACTTCATGGCAGCGTTCCGCGAGAGCGGTCAAATACCCCTCCTGCGGCAAGAAAACGCCCCCAGCCCCTTGAATGATCTCTACAATCACCCCTGCCGTCTGAGTAGTGATGTGCTGGAGTTCTCCGAAGGAGTTGTACTCTAAAAATTGTACATCGGGCAGAAAAGGGCCATAGCCTTTTTTCTTTTTGGCGTTGCCCGTAACACTCATGGCACCATAGGTGCTGCCGTGATACGATTTGTGAAAGGCGACCAACTCGGAACGGTCAGTATACTTACGAGCCACTTTAAGCGCTCCCTCGATGGATTCAGCCCCACTATTGCCAAAATAAACCGAGCTAAGGTCTCCCGGCAGTAGCTCCGCTAAACGCTTAGCATAGGCCACCTGAGGCGACATGATCACCTCCCCATAAACCATGGGATGGAGATATAACTGACTTTGTTGTTGGATTGCCTCTAATACCTTAGGGTTGCCATGTCCTACATTATTGACGCAAATGCCGGCAATAAAATCGATGGTCTTCTTGCCATCGGGCCCGATCAGATATACGCCTTCGGCACTTTCGACTGGGAAGGCAATGGATTCGGGAGAAGTT
>CAZHOC010001445.1:0-1935 GCA_964534295.1 uncultured Bacteroidia bacterium
CAAGTGGGGGCGCATCACAGGGGCGTTGGTCAAATGGTTGAGTTGATCGATGGTAAGGTTGCCCGGGTGTACCAGTTTGATGTCCGATTCCAATACTGCCCCCATATCGGAGGACGAGAAGTTTCCGGTATCGGTAAATGCCACCGTGCTGTTGCCGGATGTTTCCAATTCTTGCTGGGCGTAGTTCCAAGAATGGCTACTGATATGGTGGGCATGGTTTCGAGTATCGGTTTCCGCTTCAAACTCCCAAATATTGTCCCCATAGGTAACTGTGCATGCGGCCGTACCGGTAGTACTCGGCTTTTTGACTACTAACTTACCATCATCGGTAAAGACCAACATGCCATTGGCCTCTGCGCGGGTAAGGATAAAGTCCCAATCACTGGCATTGAACTGTACCAGTTGTTTGTGTGTATAGGTAGTGGAATCTATATCCTTTTGTAGATCACCGGCCAACTCCGTAATAACTGCGGAGTCTGTTTTGTTATTGTGGTAGGCACTTTTTCGGGCCCCGGTCAATTTTATGGCCTTATCCTTTGCCTCAATTAACAATAGGGAGGCTCCCCGTTGTCTTACTTTTATGCCGTGTTTTACAATAATGCCCTGAAAAATGGTATCTGCCTGACCCTCATAACCGAGTTGTATTTTAATTTCCTTGCCTGGCTTAAGACTGTCTGAATTGCTCAATTCAAAATCACGGTTGGCCATGGAACCGTCCTTAAAGGCAATTTTAGCGTAGGCCACTTTATTATGGCTTTTGTTCACCGTTATGGTGAATATCCCTATTTCATTGCTAAGTTCTGTGAGTGTACCTCCCACAGGACCCGTGAATACCTTACGGGTCACCACATTTTGTGGGCCTTCGGTACCTGGAGGTAAGTTGGAAAGTGCGCTCATGTATTCGTTCTTATTCGTTAGAAATTGGCGGGAAAATGATCGTGCTTCCGGTTTCCAGTTTACGGATACTCTTTAGCTTGTTCGCTTTGGCCACCTGAATTTCATAATCCTGGTTTTTGTATATTTCCTCCGTGAGCAGGTACAACAGCTCTCCTTCTTTTACCAATTTACTATGGGTGAGATCAGGGGGAAGAGAGCATGGCCATAACGTTTCCAAAAGTATTGGGGGTACGTTCTACAAAGTTGGCCGTTACCTTAGCCCGTATGGGCAGCCCAAACATGTCGAACATCGTATAGTTCACATCTGATGAGAGCATCCGGCACATGATAATAAAGGTGCCATACTGCAGCAACAGATAGTTGGGTTGGTGTTCCTCACCCAGAACCAAAGTGGTGCTCAATCTAAAAAGGGCAATTTGTGCCGTGACTGGAATTTTCACCCCATTGGCGTTTACCCCGGTGCCGTCCAAAGTGAATGTAATGGAAAACGTTCTGGCCTTTCTCCCTTTGCTGCAATACTTTATCAGCATTAGGCATGACACCAGCCAGGAAATGATTGTCTATCTCCACGCTAAGGCTTCAAATGGAATAGATCGTCTCATTATGGTAGTTCTTGGTTTGGCAGCCATGCTCAAGCTTTTCTCTATCAGCATGAATTATCCTCCCCAGGTGGCGGCCGTTTTTGCTGTCATGGTACTCATTATTGCAGGTTTTCACCTTTTTGCTACTACATGGCAAAATCAATACAATCAGGCAATCAGACAGCATAATTGGTTAAAAGTTTTCGTAATCACGCTGTTCCTTGTCTACTTTTTACCGGCATTAGGTGGTATGGTTCCTTTGCCGGTACGTGCTATTATGATCTTGTATTTCTCCTTAGGGACAGGTTATTTGGTCTTTTTTCGTTGGAGTAGAGACAATCAAACCATGGGATCGCTCTCCTACCTGGTAATGACCTTATTCATGGTAGGTTGGTTGATGCATACGCTCGGCTGGGCTGATGAACTGTCTGCCATCCTATTTAACCTACCGATGCTT
>CAZHOC010001446.1:0-1934 GCA_964534295.1 uncultured Bacteroidia bacterium
AGGATTGTAAGCTAGCCACTCCAGACGGTTGTACATAGTAGCACCGACTGCTACCGCCTCAGCGCTGAAGTTGAGCATTTTGTCTAGGTCGGCGTTGTCGATTTCCACCCACTTATTTGGAGCATCGTGCTTGTATACGTAAGTAGTACCTACTGTGAAATCACCGGCAACATCAGCCACAAACTTAGTGAAGAAACCAGGCGTAGCGTCAGCACCTAAGTATACAGTCTTGTTGTCAGGAAGTACACAACCACCTTCAAATGGCTGGCGTCCCCAGTTGTATTGCTTGCGCACGGCAACCGCATTGCGAGGATCGATCTCAGTCATGTAGTTGTAGTTTTGGTACTTAGCGATGGTGTCGCCATCGAAACCGGGGAAACCAGCAGTAGCAGCGATACCCGCATTAGCAGAATCACCAATCGTACCCGTACCAATGACGAAGTCAGAAAGGTCACGGTCGTTGATGCTGCTGTTAGAAGAACGGAACCACTCCTCCGCAGTCCAAATACGACCGTCAAAAGAAGAAGTAATACCGCCACAGTTCATACCAGTGTTACCCACAGTGTTGACGAAATCAACGTTGAAGAATTTTCCTTGACGGCCATCAGCCACCGTTTGCTCAACTACGATCAAAGTGTCAGTAGCGGGATCACGACGTACCTTAAATACCGTCATACCACCACCATCACCGATGTAGTCGTTTGCTTCGATACGCTCATGGTTTACCGATACCCATCCAAGATCCTGAGTACCGTCATTGTCAGGCGTAAAACCTAGGAAATCGTGCCATTCTTTGGCAGGAGTTTCAGTAGCAGCGTTGCCATAAGTAGCAGTAGTCTGTACCATGTCAACACCACCAATAAAAAGCACCTGCAAATCAAGTGGAGAAGCAGGCATCACTACAGTACCGTTTAGGAACTGAGCATCATTAGAAGGATCAAATGAAATCTGAGCTTGTACAAAAGCTACAGATAACATCAATCCTAATAGTGCATAAATCTTTTTCATAAGGATAGAGATTTTGGGATTTTCGTTTTTGTTATTGGAAACGCCCAAAAATCTCCATGTAGAATTAGCTGAAGGTTAGCAAGAATTGACAAGGGCCGAGAAATGCTTATTTAGACACATTCTACATAATTAGGCAATCTGCTAATTATCAGTTATTTGCAAAATCCGTATTAGTATATATGGAGAAGCTTTCATTTGTTAACTGTCATCCCAACTTAACGAAAGCCCCCATTCCAAAACATTCCTTTAACGCAAGGCTCGAATTTAATGCGCTTGTTACTTGGATAACGAATGATTGTAACCTTTTTGTAGCCAAGATGTCATTTCGCCCTAGGATATAGAGAATCTGTAATATTGTATGCTTCCGCTACTCGCGGAACGCTCATCTCAGGCAAACTGCGCTCCGATTAAGCCAAAAATTTTGCTCGTTCTGCGGCAGTCGGCATACGGCAAGTATCTTTTTTGCCCATCCAGCGGTAACGATTTTTCGCGATAAAATTATAGATAGGATCGCGAAGAAAAGCAGGTACAATCCAAGCGATCCCGGCAAGCGGATAAGGGAAAGCCATTTTGCCGGCGATACGCAAGGCTGCATTTGATCTTTCATAGATCTTATTCCCTTCCACCAGGTATATGGTGGTAACTTCTTCTGGGTCTTTACCAAACTTGAGCAATAGTTCCTTACCGGACTCATGCTGATTGGCAGTAAAGACAAATTGATCCTTGGGATCATTTCTGATGATTAGATCAACAGCTCCATTACAGAGGTTACAATAACCATCAAAGATCACAATTGATTTATCGGAAGGCATCATACTTATTCTACGATATCATAGCCTAAAAGATCTTCCATGAGCTAACGAAAACAACCTTTTCCGCCGGGTGTTTTCAATGTTATTACTACGAATAATCCTGCTGCTGTAGGA
>CAZHOC010001447.1:0-1933 GCA_964534295.1 uncultured Bacteroidia bacterium
TCGGTTTGGCTGAGGAAATCTAGTTTGGCCAATCTCAAAGCTTCGGACTTTGAATTTCCCTCCCTCATATTCTCAAAAAACAAACGCATGATTTCTCGAGTGGCTTCATCATCTGCCTGCCAAAGACTCATCAAAAGGCTCGGACAGCCGGCATAGGTAAAGGCACGAGCAAGGCTCATAACCCCCTCCCCTTTTTGAATTTTGCCAATGCCTGTGTTACAAGCGGATAGAACGGCTAAGTCAGCCTTCAAGTCCAAATCGTAAATTTCGTAAGTATGTAGGATTCCGTCCTCGGATTCGGACTGAGCGTTCGGCGAAGCCGGGCTAAAAACCAAACCACTCAAATTAGGTGAATCATCATTGGTAAATGCATGCATGGCCAAATGCAAAATCCGGTACTTTTCAGCACTCATTTTAAATCGTGCTTCCGATGCTTCATGGCCAGTCCAATAACTACCAGAATACTGATTCGCAATGTTTTCAACTTCTTGTTGGTTGTATAAAAGGGGGCTAAAGCCTCCCCTCACGCCAGAGTCGAGAGGACTAAAATCTCGCCCTTCTGCATATAAATCGGTTTCACCATAGGAAGGCGCAAAACCAGCGTAATATTGTTCTGCTTCCGCTTTTTGAGGCTGATCGAGCAATAGGGTAGCTGAATAAGCGTAGTAAAAATCATGATAACGCAGCAGATAATCTAGAGAACGAAAATGAGGCTGATCTTCTTCTTTACTATTCACCAAAAGATCAAAAGGTAATAAGGCTAATTGGCCATCAGGAATGATTAGGATATGGTCATTAGCTCCTTTTTTTGACAGAACTGGCTCAATAAGCTGTTGATAAAGCCTATGACCTAAGTTTTGATATGCTAGTAAACTTTCGCGGCTATTACCACTTTGTTTGGCGGCCTTACGATTTGTCAATATTTCTCGAAAAGCAAGTAGTTTAGGTTCTACTTCGGCGATCGGGATTGTATGATATTGAAGATCGGTTTGGTCTATCCCTAGGATGATCAAATTGCTATCCCCCCAAAAGTATTCTATCATTTGGTCCTCCGGAAGGAGCAGTCGACTGCGAATGTTATTTAAATCAGCTACCGACTCAGCATATTTGAGTTGATGGTACTCTGGATACTCCTCGGCAAGCAAATCTTGTAGCTGTCGCAGAGACTCTTCCCGATCAAACACCTTTTGCCGCAATTCCGACACTTTAGCACTATCGGCTTCATTTTGATTTTCGCTCTCTTGGTAAATAAGCTTTTGATAATAGGCAATATCGATCCGCAACTCACGCTCCTTTTCTAATACGCTATCAGGCACACCAAGCTGGTTTTTGATATCGCTTTCCTTAAGACGCTCAAGCAGTAAAGAAGCTTTATTCTGCTCCATTAAGCTGATAATCTGGTCCCGGTAGCTCTCCTGATCTGTTGTTTGGTATAATTGCCAAGCGAGCTGGATTGTAGTCTCATAAGTCGGAATCGCATCCTCAGAGAGCAGGAGCTTAGAGCCTGCGGATCGGAATCCTTTCCGCAGGCGATCTATCAATTGAGTAGCTAAGAAATAGCTATCATAAGCATGCTTGAGTCTATCCAGCTTTCCATCTGCCTCATACCAAGCTTTGAGTGTTTTACCGCGTTCGATCAGGACGGGGATCACATTGTGTGGATAGCGTACCTGATCAATGGCCGGGAGTTTGAAGTAGCTTTGATTGGTATCCACCTCTGCAGAGAAACGAAGTGCATGCTGGAAATAGTACATCGCACTATCATATTGATTGCAGAGGGAGTAGGCTTGGGCTAATTTTTGATAGCGAATCGTAAGATTAGGGTGATTGGGACGATCTGCGAAGCGGATTTTGGAAAAACTTACTTCTTTATACAAATACTGTTTAGCTAATATTTTATTTTTATCACTTTTGGCATGATGTTCTAGAAAAT
>CAZHOC010001448.1:0-1932 GCA_964534295.1 uncultured Bacteroidia bacterium
AATGGCCAATCAATACAATCAGTAAAGTGGCCATCAGTCCCACATTCCCTACTGACCATCCAAAACGTAAGAATAGGATTGCACCCAGGATGGTACAAATCGAAGTTAAAAACACCGGGCCAGTGCCAAATTTTTTCCCGTTAGTAGTTTCTGCCATAGTCCTTTTTGTCAGCCCCACACCTTTGTTCCTTCCGAACAGTTTTGACAAATATCGATTTCTGAGCGGGATTTTAGCAAACGCTGACGAAAGGCGTTGTAACTATCACTGCGCCAAACCTCTTTAAATGGAGTGTCTTGCAAGCTTCCCATCTCGTATTGGGCATCTTTGTCAAAGCAACAAGGTAGCACTTTTCCGTCCCAAGTTATTTCTGCGCCATGCCACAACTTCCAGCATTGATTGTCGAGCGTATTTTTGATCTCGTATTTACCTGCTTGATTTTGCTTGTATCGGCTGTATTTGTTGATGGTCGGGATCAATGGGCTACCGTTTTCGAACTCATAGATCTGGGCGGTTTTAAATACTACTTTGTCCACTCCTAGTTCTTTACCCAAGGCTTTGATATCCTCAATTTGGTGTTCGTTGGGGCGTACTACCAAAAATTGAATAAAAATATAAGGATGCAAAGTTCCTGCCGCTTCGCGAGCGGCAACTAAATTTTTAACCCCTTGCTTCACTTTTTCTAAATTTCCGCCCACCCGATATGATTGGTAGGTTTCTTGGGTAGTACCATCAATGGAGACGAGAACTTCTGAAATGCCGCTTTCTACCGTTTCCTTGGCTTTGGCTTCGGTAAGATAATGTCCGTTGGTACTAGTCGCGGTGTATATCCCCTTCTTATTGGCGTAGGCAGCCATTTTTAAAAAGTCAGGATGTAAATAAGGCTCACCCTGAAAGTAGAGCAATAAATAAATCAGGTCCCTGTGCAATTGGTCGACGGTATGCTCGAAAAGCTCGAGGTTAACCATGCCTGTAGGACGAGTAAAGGAGCGCAAACCAGATGGACATTCTGGGCAGCGAAGGTTGCAAAATGTGGTCGGTTCAAAACCAATCTTGATCGGATTGCCTTTATGTATTGATTTGCTTCGCCAACGAGAGTAATAAAATGAGGCCATGATTTGGCCAAAATTGAAAAGCTTTCGTAGGCTAAGGCTTTGTAAGAGAAGACGAGCTTTGCGGGGATGAATCAAGTGTACAGGCTTGGTTACAATTTTGCGAATTAAAAGCCGTAATTTACAGTATAAACATTTTTGAGACACGCAATTTTTCCTTCTGGATGAAATCCTTTCTTACTTCACTACTACTTTTGCTCAGTTTTTGCCTGCATGCCCAAATCACCGGAACGGTTAATACCTACTCTGGGGTTACACTTGTCAATGGGGCTGGAGCAAAGGTTACAGTAGCCAATGCCGCAGGATTTGCCGTAGGAGACTTGGTCCTATTGATGCAGATGCAAGGGGCTCAGATCGATGAAAATAATAACGCCAGTTTTGGGACTATTACCGATCTCAATAGCGCTGGTTTGTATGAATTACAGAGAATCTGTGATATCAACGCCAACGAAATCTCTTTCGAAAATAACCTCATCAATAGCTATAATGGAGCGGGAGTTACCAATCCTGCGATCCAGCTTATCAGAGTTCCAGAATACGTCAACGTAGACGTGGGAGCCGTTACGGTGCCAGATTGGGATGGTACATCAGGCGGTGTATTGGTTATTGCCGCTAGCGGAACGATCAATCTAGTAGATAATATCTCCCTTGATGGTCAGGGATTTAGGGGGGCAACTTCTATTTCTGTTGCCTCACCTTGTAATTTCCTTTCTGATTTCCCTAACTACTTCTATGCGAGTGGGAGTTATGAAGGCAATGGCAAGGGGGAAGGAATTGCTGCTTGGATAGCGGGAAAAGATGCTGGACGTGGCGCTCAAGCTA
>CAZHOC010001449.1:0-1928 GCA_964534295.1 uncultured Bacteroidia bacterium
AAATTCCTTGGTTGCCCAGTTTTTGGTGGAAGCCGGAGTGATAACAGTCATTTCTGTTGGGTTAGGCCTTCTTCTAGCTCAAATTGCCTTGCCACAGGTACAAAATATTACTGAAAAAATGCTGCAGTTTGATTACACAGCTCCCTTATTCTGGGCAAGTATCCTTGGGATAATGCTATTGACGACCTTACTGTCTGGAATTTACCCTGCCTTTGTTTTATCCTCTTTTCGGCCAACTGAAGTATTAAAAGGTAAAATTCAAAAAAAGGCAGGAGGCATAGGATTACGTAAAGGCCTTGTCATTACTCAGTTTGTTTTGGCTTTACTCTTGGTGGTGAGTGCCTTTGTCATCAAGGAGCAGGTTCAATATATCCAGGAAAAGAATCTGGGAATCAATAAAAATAACCTGATCACAATTGAACGAGGATCGGAAATAAGTGAAAACTATGACATCCTGAGAGATAAATTACTGAAAGCACCCGGAATAGAAGAGGTAACCATAGGTCCTAGTACCCCACTGGAAATCCCCTCTGCAACTACTGGTGTTTCTTGGCCTGGTAAGCAACAAGAAGACCAAAATCTAGAGTTTCGTCATTTTTGGGCTGCTAGCAATTTCCTTGAGACTGTAGATATCTCCTTAGTAGCAGGACGTTTTTACCGCGAGGATGCACCTTTTGATACTAGCAGTATCGTATTGAACGAGACAGCCGTGGCGGTGATGGGTTTAGATGACCCGATTGGCCAAAGCATCCAATGGTGGGGACAAAGAAGGCAAATTATAGGGGTGGTGGAGGATTTTCATATCCAATCACTTTATGAGGATATTAAACCATTGGGAATTCATTTGTCCACCTTCGGCTCAGGGGTATTAGTAAAAGCTCAAGATGGAGAAATAAAAAAGGCGATTACTAGTCTCCAAGCTGTGTTTGATGAGGTAATCCCTGAATATTATTTGCATTATAACTTTGTAGATACTGAGTATCAGCAGCTCTACAAGAGTGAGGTTCTTACCGGTACACTGGCCAACTATTTCGCTATCATATCGATCTTCATCGCCTGTTTGGGACTGTTAGGCTTATCTACCTTCCTCGCCGAACAAAAGGTAAAGGAAATCAGCATCCGAAAAGTGTTAGGAGCTTCGATGGCGGATCTAGTAGGATTATTATCCAAAGATTTCCTCCTACTAGTAGGCATAGGCCTGACTATTGGGATTCCCGTTTCCTGGTATCTCCTAAATGGCTGGTTGACTAATTTTGCTTATGCCATTGAGTTGGAGTGGTGGATGTTTGCCTTACCAGTCTTAATGGCCATTATTATCGCCGGAATCACCATTACAGCGCAGGCTACTAGAGCGGTGCTCAATAATCCCATTGATGCCTTGAGAAGTGAATAAGGGAAACTAGAACTACTTCACTCCACTTGGGAGCCAGAGCTCAAAGAGGTTACCCGTCTGTTTAAGACCAAAGTAGCGCTCTTCATTGAAGCGGTAAAGTCTTGCTGGACGGCCAGAACCCGCTTGTTTGCGTTGCTCATTCAACTCTTCGACTAAACCTAGCTTGAGAAACTTCTTTTTGAAATTACGCCGGTCAATTTGGCCTCCAAGTACCGTTTCATAAAGTTGATGAAGGGAGGAGAATGGAAACTTCTCATCTAGCAATTCAAAGCCAATAGGTTCGTAGAGGATTTTTCCTCTGAGTCGTGTCAGCGCTACCTCCAAGATCTTGTCATGGTCAAAGGCAAGGGGAGGGAGTTCATCAATCGAAAACCACTTTGCATCCGAAGCATCCGTATCGGCATTGAGAGAAAATCCTTCAGGTCTTATCAGCGCAAAATAGGCAACTGCTACGATCCGTTTTCGTGGATCTCGATCAGGTTTACCAAAAGTGTACAACTGCTCTAAATAGGTAATCTGAACCCCTGTCTCTTCC
>CAZHOC010001450.1:0-1926 GCA_964534295.1 uncultured Bacteroidia bacterium
ATTGATTTCCTGCAGGGTCCAATCCAAAATGCTCAGCTTAGAATCAGACCAAGTAGATAAAAACAAGACGATGGGCACCGGCCGGGAAGCATCTTGTTCAAAACGGCGGATCAAATCCTGCGCCAATACCAAAAGGCTGATCGTTTTACCATAACCTGCTTCTCCTAAGATTAGCAAAGAGCGCTCTTTTTCATCAAAAAGCGTCATTATGGACTTTCCTACAGGAACGCTTTCCTCTTTTTGATGGGGCACTTTGACCACTCCTTCCCAATCATTTTTTACTGCTTTGGGAAGCAGCTTTTTGTCTAACTCTATGGGTGGTTTAAGGGTGATGTCTTGCTCTAATTTTCCCTCAATCCAAAACTGCCGCACCTTACTGGCGAGCGTATTGAGCACTTTATGCGTTTGCGGATCAGGTGGGCTTAGTCGGTAGGTAGATTCAAAAACAAGCCCATCGGGAGAACGCATAAAGAGTGCAGGAGTGGCCCATTCCATTCCGCCAAATCTTTCTTGATTTTGATACACAGACTTGCGTGCCTCAGCCATAATCAGATCGATCGGATGGCACTCTGGTAATAAACGATAAAATGTCTTGGCAAAGCTAATGGCCGCATTGTCAGAGATGGGGTACTGCATAGCCACTACCGCTGGCACACCAGCCAAGATGATCGCGGAGGCAACCCCCGCAAAGGGATCATGCAACTCATTATCTCCTCCTTGAGCCGTTTTACACGCATTTAAAAAGACCAGCCTAAGACTGGGCTCATCTCGTAGCAAAACCCCAAAAGCTTCTCCGGAAACCAAATCCGCTTGCCTATATTCATCCTCTAGTACCAATACTCCTCGCCCCGTCCGCTTATCAAAATCGCCATGCCCCATAAAGTGCAAAACATGATAATCTGCTTCTGAAAGCTGTTTTTGTAAGCGTTCGCGAGTAGCAGCCTCCAAATAGTCAACCTGCACATCAGTCCGATTGCCCCAACTCCCTTCGATTAGTTCTTTTTCGTGCCCAAGCTTTAGGTCCTCGGATCCTTTGGGATTGGCCATGACCACTAAAATCCGAAATGGAGGGATAAAATTCTGGGCTTGATAAGGCTTAGCCAAGTGCATAAATCGCACTACCGGAGTGCGTTGGGAGAGATTAAGAAATTCTCGACTATCCCGTCGATATAAAAGCTCCCAAGGGAGCTCACTTAATTTATCTAATCCTTCTCCTTCTGGATCTATTTGTAATTTCAGGCGTAGCCCTTTATTAGCAGCGGAAGTACGAGCTTGACTTTGGTCCCAGAGGGAAATGATCTCTTCGGAAAAGAGAGATTGAAACAGCAAACCTCCTAAGTCTTTGAGATCTACTGGACTTTGATCCTCTTCTATGAACAAATTACGGCTAGGGTCATGGCCTCTCAAGCTTGGCCCGAGGGCATTTAAGCTTTCGGAGATCAACTTACCATTGAAATGCGGTAGAGAATAGTTCGCCCTTAGCTCACCAGCTGGAGCACTTATTTCTAGGGGATACTTTCCATTAAGCAGGGGTTTGAATTTGATGAGAAAGTCCTCGTATTGCAGCATGTGGGTCGTTTGGAGCAGTGTGTCTTGAAAGAGAAAATAGGCAAATTCTTTTAATTATCTTAGATTCCACGATGCGAGACAAGCGCCATTTTTATCCTAAAGGCCTAATTTTGATCATGCTAGGCCTTGGCTTTGGGCTTAGCTGCCAAGCTACCAAGCCTGACAAGAGTGCGGTAGACACTTACGAAAGCAGGCAGGATGAAATCAGTATTTTGAGCTATAATTTGTACCTGCGTGCACCTGCTATGTTCTTTTGGAACCAGCAACAAGAGCGGATTGCGGCGATGCGTTCCTCCTTATTAGGTTATGACCTTTTGGTCCTGCAAGAGGTTTTCGGCAAATCTTACAGAGAACAAC
>CAZHOC010001451.1:0-1925 GCA_964534295.1 uncultured Bacteroidia bacterium
TACCCTCCCAGAGGCAGGTATGATAATGATCCGATATCATTCCTTTTATCCCTGGCATACCGGTGGTGCTTACAAGGATTTATTGGGTCCCAAAGATGGCCAATATCGTGAATGGGTAATGGATTTCAATAAATATGATCTCTATACCAAATCTCCTAAGCTTTATGATTTGGAAGAGTTAAAGGCTTACTATTCACCTATCATGGAAAAATATCTAGGCAAGGGGCCGATTTATTGGTAGTGTCGGCTTCCCTTATGCTTCTCTTTCTTCGACGATTTCTTTCTCAAAAACGAGTTCGGTGCCTTTGACACCTTTTGGTAGAGCTGTAGCCGGCGTAAAACCCAAAAACCGCCATCCTTCTGCTCCTCTTTCGTTGATGATTTTTAGATAATCCTCATTGTATCTGCCTGTCCATGCATTGAAGGATAGACTTACCACTTCGTATTTGAATTTCTTCATTTATCAATGATTAGAAGCACAATTTGCAAAAACTTAAAGGCTTTTTAAATACTCTAAAACAGCTGCTCGCTCACTATCTTTAAGCGTATCCCCAAAGGTATGACCTACATTACTATAGCCTGCTAATTCGGTATTGAAAACGTATTCCCCCTTTTTGTCAGTTGGAATTTGATAATTCCAGCCCACATTTTCCCAATCATAGTCTTTGCCCTCGCCACTTCGCTCCCAGATTTTGGGTCTTTTACTGCTGTCCAGCAATTCTTCTAAAGTAGGTACGGAACCATTGTGGAGGTAAGGTGCAGTAGCCCAAACACCATCCAAAGGAGGAGCGATATAGCCAGCCGAAGGTTTAAGCTCAGAGTAGGGCGGAGAGGTGGCAAACCAACTTTCGTTATACCATTGAGACAGTCCTGATTGATAAAGAAAATATCGGGCATAAAGAGGGTCGGTTTTAATTTCCGCTAGCGGAACGATTTTGTTGGGATAGCTTTCTCGTTCACCGTAAGTGCCATGGCACTTTTTACAGTGAGTCTCAAAGAGCATTTTTCCCTCAACGGCCAGGGTCTTGTCAATTGGTTTGGGATATTTAGGCGCTTCTAAAGATTGTAACCAAGCGACCACATCGTGGAAATGTTGTTGAACGTTCCGCGCAGCGGCAGAGTCCTGTATACCTAAAACCGATGCCTGCATCAATAATTTGGTCAAATCTCCTCGTCCCATGCCGTTATAATAAATGCCGGCTTTCTTTTTTAGATGCCACAGGGGTGGAACGTCTGACCCAATATTGAAGCGACTCATTTTGAAAACCGGGTCCTTGCTAAAGGCTAATGTTTGAGGATCGCGTTGAGAAGAACAGGCCTCTTCGAGTCTGAAGGCCGTATTTGTGCCAATTTGCTCGGTTTGGATATGAGGGGCGATGGCCTTGTAAAAGTTCCCAAACTCATAAAATGCTTCCCACTCTGGTGAGTCTTTACCGTATTTTCGACCCATCAAGAAGTAGAGTGGGGTAGCAGGTTCTTTTTCCCTGAAATCTGAAAAGCTATTTCCTAACCCAAAATATACGCTATCTGCAAAGGGAGAGGCATGGCAGGTAAAACAGTTACCCGCGACAACAGGGGTGCCGTTGGCATGGACAAAAGCGGTGAATTCATAAACTAAGTTCTTGTTGCGGCCTTCGCGTCCTAAAACCGTGTCCGGCGTATTGAGGTCTGGCTCCATAAAGCTAAATGGAACCCCACTGCCGATATAGTTTCCTGTGAGTAGATAGTCTAATCCTTTTTGCGGATCCCCTTGTACAATTTGAGGCTTGCCTAAGATTCTGTAAACCGGTTCTTGAGTAGTTCTTTTTGCTTCTAATTGCTTGATTGGGCTTTGACAAGCGGAAAAAAGAGTGAAAAAAAGTGAGAGAAAAAGGAAAAATAAAAAATTTATAAATAATTGGTTTTCAGATTGTTGGCTCATTGGG
>CAZHOC010001452.1:0-1925 GCA_964534295.1 uncultured Bacteroidia bacterium
ATTGTCAAATGATTTGAAGTTTACTAAACGAGTGAGTCCCTCAATGAGTTTTGTCTCGATGGACTTAAAGTCCAAGATTTCCTTCGAGGTGTAAATCAAAGCTAAAGATACGCTTTGATCTGAGGATTCTAACAATATGTATTTGTTGAGTCTGTAGGCTTCTCGAATCCTTCTCTTGATGAGATTTCTGTCAACCGCTCGCTTATGCTTTTTCTTCGGGACAGATATCAGAAGCCTTGAGTAAGTTTCCTCAGTTGGAAGAAATTTGAAGAGGAGTGGATAAACATGAAAAGAGGAGCCTTTCTTAAAAAGCTCCTCTATACTTTTCTTTCCTGTAAGTCTCTCCCTTTTCGGGAATGTATATTGACGAGGAACTTTACCCTGCGTCATTGACATGTTTATTTCCTGTGCTTCATGTCGCTAGAAACCGTCAGGCGTTTTCTACCCTTCGCTCTTCTTCTAGCTAAGACACCTCTACCATTAGCGGATTCCATTCTTGAACGGAAACCATGCTTGTTTCTTCTCTTTCTGTTGGATGGCTGAAATGTTCTTTTCATTTTAGTATTCTCTAAAAACGGAACGCAAAGGTATACTATTTTCTCGTTCCAGTAAAATCAAACTTAAAATTATATTGAAGCGCATGATCAGTGATATCATTTATCACTGACAGCATCCTCATCATATACCGATACAAATTGAGTTAATCAACTTGCCAGCTTGTTTTCAGCTTTGAGCTTCTTCACCCAGAAGAATAGGATCGTAAACATCACAATCAAAATCGTGGGGTAAATCATCATCCTCGATAACGTCGCTTGTCCAGCAGCCAACTCAAGAGCATCCCCGGTCAATCCGGTAGATTCGGCTTTTACTCTCGCAGAATCAATCCAACCTCCAATAATAGGTTGCCAAATAGATGTTGAGAACATGCCAAATGCTCCAACGACAGACATGCCAAGCGCTCCACTCAGGGGAATCTTCTCAGCTGTAAAGCCAATCATATTAGGCCAGAAAAAAGTAATGCCCAATGCGAAGCATAATGCCGCCAGGTACGTAACTGCCCCTGTTTGAGTACTTAACAGAAAGATTCCTAACAATGCTAAAACCGCCGAACCTAGGAGAACACCTGTTTGATCGAAACGGTGTACGAACTCTCCACCAAAATAACGACCTACAGCCATCACACCAGTGATCAAAGCAGTAATCACCATTGGTTCCGCTCCACTCTTAGCTAATATCAATTGTGCCCATTGTGTCGGGCCAAACTCCGTGATCGCCGTTAGAGTCATGCAAATGCAAGTGAAAATGAAAAGTGGGGAGATCATATATTTCAGATTCTCAGATACTGAGTGCACTTTGGCCGATTTGGGCTCGGGGAACTTTTGACCCCAGAAAAGATACAGATACGTGATCGCTGGAATCAGAATTATCCAAATCTGCATTTGCCATCCCAGAGCGAGTTTTGTCATCATAAGCGAAATCAAAAACCCTAAAACCATACCTCCCGGAAACCACATGTGGAATCGGTTAAGTAGCGTATTCATTTTCTTGCCCTCATAGCTATCAGCAATCATCGGGTTACAGGCGGCCTCCGTACATCCATTTCCGATACCTATAAGTAGCGTCGAAATAAGTAAGCCTGTGTATCCACCAGAATAGATAGTTAAGAGAACACCAATAGCATGAGAGAAAAAAGCAATCTGCATGATCCGCTTTGGCCCAATGGTAGCGTAAAACACTCCACCCAAAATCATGGAAATCGGAAAGCCCAGGAACCACATCTGGTTGATAAAGCCTAACTGCTGTGCTGTGAGATTGAACTCCTCACCTAACTGAGTAAGGATACCCGCACGAATACTAAAGGAGAATGCGGTAGTTATTAGCGCGAAACAGCTGCCGTAAAAAAGTCTATTGTTATTGGTTTCACT
>CAZHOC010001453.1:0-1920 GCA_964534295.1 uncultured Bacteroidia bacterium
CATTTAAGGAGTGGGGGCTGATGTCTGCGACATCAACCCCCACTCTTTATTTTCATTTTCTTAGTCACTGCCTGATTAGCTGTTTCTACAGTGTAGCAAACCACTCCTACTGCCAAATCTTCTGCTTTCACATCTATCGTGTTGTAGCCGACTCCAAATGCTCCGTTTACCACTTTCAATACTTTACCCCTTACATCATTGAATGTGATCGTGACATCTGATGCCTGTGGCAAGGTGAAGGATATTTGTGAACTTGCATTGAACGGGTTAGGTACGTTTTGGTAGACTTCAAATGCAGCTGTTTGATTGGTCAAACCAAAGGAGTAGAAATACAGCTTCGTGAGGAGTAGGATTTGTTGTGTTTGGTCGTCTGATTGTAAAATAAATTCACCATTGGGTCGCAAGAGTTGCATAGAGTACTCCATGTAACTCTTGCGACCCAATGGTGAATTACTGTTTTTTAATAACCTTTATCTTGACCTCCTTAATAGCTCCTCCCCTCTTTTTGTCTGTACCACAGACCTCACCATTCATTGCTTTGCTCATTTTGGTGCGGTTTCTGATTTCAGCTTCGTAGATGACCTCATATTGATCAGCCAAAGCTCCTGTTAATTCTATGGAGAAACCGATGAGTTTTCTGCGCTTATCAGTAGTGCCCGCAAATTCACCATTAGTAGCTTCTTCTGTGAAGCCCTTATTGTTGATATTGACTTTGTATTTAAGGGATAAATCAGGATGGAAGGGCTTTAATTTCAACCTAAACCCAAGGAAGCGGTTCTCTTCAAAATCATCTTCTGTGATGGTATTTTCAAAGATAGCCACTTCTGAATCTCTGCTAAAAAAGGCAGTGCCTTCAATATCAAACTCTTCCAATTCTACCTCATTGGTAGTGGCTTGAGCGTTTAAAACTGCTTTGTTGGCATTGAGTCGGCCATGGCCATAGAAAATGCTGTGCCCATTTTCATCATAAGCGCCCCCCTCTTCATCGATGCGATCACAAGAGTTTTTGAGTATTTCTTTTACCTGATCCCATTTTAATTCAGGATTAATAGAATAAATCAATGCAGCTACGCCGGCTACTCCCGGGCAGGCGCTGGATGTACCACCAAAGGTCGCAGTATATTTGCCTTGGGCATCCCCAACAAAAGATTCTGCATTGATGCCACCTTCATTATAGCCATCACGTCCCACCCTATCGGTTGTCCAAATACCAGCCGTCAATGGTCTTGGGCGATTCCACTCCGGTACATGTATATCGCTACTAGGGAAAGCACACCAAACCGCTTTTCCAAAGTCACTATAAACAGATCGACGTCCCCTGTCATTACAAGCGGCTACAGCAATGACTTTTTCATAACTGGCATAGCCATCATACCTAACATCTTCATTACCATTACCAGCAGCCCATATGATGGCACAACCTTTGCCTCCACGCCCTGTTTTGATGGCGTAATCAATAGCCATACGAGTACTATCCGGTAAGGCAAAAAAGGAAGTATGCAAAGGATCACCGGGATTCCACCAAGCACCATCTCTGGGTCCCCAACTACAGGAAATAACATCAGCTCCATTATCAGCAGCCCAGGCAAAAGCTTTGGCTTCCGACATAGATCCTAAACCTCCTGAACGTATAGGGATTAATTGAGATTCCGGTGCAACGCCTGTCGCTTTAAATTTACCGGCAGCACAAGCTACTCCGGCGCAAGCTGTACCATGGTTTTCTTCTTCACTTTTGGGATCCGCGTCATCCAAGTTGCGGATGGTATCTCTTGGAGCAATCACACGGCCTTCAAATTCTTCATGACTAGTATCTACCCCATCATCGATTACTGCTACTCTGGTATTGGCACCTTTGGAGACCTTCCAAGCTTCTTCGAGATCTACATGCTGATTAATAACGGTACCGTTAATAATCGTCCT
>CAZHOC010001454.1:0-1918 GCA_964534295.1 uncultured Bacteroidia bacterium
AAAGACATCGACGTGACGATCGATGGTAATTGGTCTGCTTTTGGAGGCGGTGTTACCATGGGTATCCAATGGCTCATCAATGATGTCGTTTCTATCGACTGGAACATTGTAGGTCTTGGTATCGCTTACAACACCGTAGCATTCACAGGTACTACCCCTGATCCTGACGCTGATTGGGCTGAGGTTGTAGCAGAGCTAGAAGAAGTATTTGCTGACACTCCTGTTCTAGGTAACCGCTTCGAAGCAACTGAAGACGGTACTAGCGCAAGCGGTCGCTTTGGCTTCGGTTTCCCGAGCCTTCGTGCCAACCTATCCGTAGGTATCGCTTTCTAAGCAAAAACAATAAAATATGCGCCTCCAATGTTCTAGCATTGGAGGCGTTTTTTTTACCCTTAGCCTTATATTCGCCTCCAAGACTTCTCCCCCATTCTTAATTATCAGTACTATGAAAAACCTATTAATCGTTTTTGGGCTACTTATACTAGCAGGGCCGCAACTATTAGCCCAAGAAAATATTGTCAAACTACGCTTGGGGCAATTAGCCGCCCGCAAGATCGAACTTACCTACGAAAGAGTGATTTCAGATAATCAATCTTTTGTCATCAGTGCAGGCGTCAGGCTCCCTCGTAATACCGTACCGGGCGCTTTTTCCGGCGCAACCAGCGATACGAGTGTTTTTGTCGCTGACGAACTAGATTTCGCTTTCAATGGTTTCTCAATCACTCCCGAATACCGGTTCTACTTAGGCTCAGAAGGCGCGCCATATAAATTTTATATCGGTCCTTATCTACGTTATCGTCGTTGGGGCTATGGGCTAAATGCTTTTGTTGAATACACCAACAATGGCCAGCCTGACCAAGCTGATGTACGCATTCAAGGAAGTTGGTCGGGTATTGGCGGTGGAGTCGGCATTGGTATGCAATGGCTGATCAATGATGTCATTGCTATAGATTGGAACATAGTCGGCCTAGGTGTTTCTTATCAAGCCTTCAAGTTTACCAGTCAAGGCACTAATCCTAATGAAGACTGGGCAGCAGTGAGAGACAGATTAGATGAGGCTTGGCAAGATGTACCTATTATCCAAGATCGCTTTGAATTGACTGAAGCAGATATGGGGGTTGATGCCAATTTTGGCTTTTTACTACCGAGTCTGCGAGCTAATCTCTCTATAGGCTATGCCTTTTAGTCGCTAGCCAAAAAACTATCAAAGGCAGTATCATTTATTTGGTACTGCCTTTCTTATTGTAGCGGCTTGTAGCATTTATGCTAAATTGGCCGTGATAAATCCATTTCCATGAAAAAGTTATTTCTCCTCCTTTGCGGACTAAGTTTATTCTCTCTTCAGGCCCAGCAATTTCCCCAAAGCTGGGAAGGCAAATGGACAGGCACCGTCGAAATCTGGGGTCAAAATCAATTGTTGGACAGCTTCCCCATGTCCTTAGAGATTGTGCCACAAGACACGGCATGGACCTTCACGCTCAACTATATGCGCAATGCCAATGAGCCAGATCTACGTGCTTACGCCCTTGTTCCCCTCGTAGACTCAGTGGGACATTATGCCATCGATGAAGCCAACAGCATAATCCTCGATGCTTACTACAATGGCGATTGCCTTTACAGCGCTTTTGGAGGCATGGGTTCAGAATTATTGTCACGTATCTGCCTTGACGGAGAGGTCTTATCCTACGAGATTAGCTCCTTCTTATCTGAACCAGTGCGAGTCAGCGGCAATCAGATCATAGAATCCGATACCATAGCAGAAATCAGGAGTTTCAATGTCTATTCCGTGATGAGCGCCAAGCTAAAACGAGAGTAGTTTTGTTTACTGCTTCGCAGAACGATTATCAATATTCCATCATACTGTAGCGACGCAAGATTTTGCGTCGCCTAGAGACAAGCGTTCCGCGTCCCGAAAGCT
>CAZHOC010001455.1:0-1915 GCA_964534295.1 uncultured Bacteroidia bacterium
CTGGGAACGCTCAGTTTCATCTTAGGATTAGTTTATCTCTTGTCCTGCTGGGATTTCTGGTTTTATGGCGGCAGCTTTGGGGGCAGAGTTTTTATTGACTACTACGCTATTTGGGCCATTTTGCTCGCCTTATGCTGGCAAAATCTTCAGGCTGGATGGCGTAAAGCATTTACGGTATTGGTATTAGGGCTCATCCTTGTTTGCCAGATCCAAACTTTCCAATATCGCTACCAACACATCCTCTGCGATAAGATGACAAAAGAGCTCTACTGGGATCGTTTTTTAAGAATCGATCGCATACTTTGGCCATCAGAATAGGCTATTTAGCAAGTCATTTTGAGGGCAGTTAATTTCGCATTTTGCTAAGTGACATTTTAATTCACTTAAAATTTATCAGTGCAAAAGATTAGCATAACAAAATATTTAGTGTAACTTGGGCTAGGTGTCTTTGAATCCAAGCGTTCAAACCACCTGAATACTAACATTTTACATTTTTTTTATGAACATTTTTGTCGCAAAGCTAAACTTTGACACTATTGAGTCCGATCTAGAAGCTGCTTTTGCAGAGTTTGGTACTGTTGATTCAGTAAAGATCATTACGGACAAGTTTTCTGGTAAGTCAAAAGGCTATGGCTTTGTTGAAATGGCTGACGATGATGCTGGACAAGCAGCCATCGACGCCCTTAACGACACTGAGATGGACGGCCGCACTATCGTTGTGAAAAAGGCTGAGCCAAGAGAACGTCGTGACAACCGTGGCGGTGGCGGCGGTTATCGTGGCGGCGGAGGTGGTGGTTACCGCGGTGGCGGTGGCGGCGGCTACAACAGAAGATACTAGAATTTATTCAAGATATTTTTTGTATCAATGCATTGCTCCTGCACTTAGAGTAGGAGCATTTTTATATTTGACCAATGCCTTTCAATCTCTTCGATATAATCATCCTCGTTAGTCTGACACAAGGCTTATTGCTAGGCTTAGTCCTTATTTTTGGGCGTTTTTTCAAAGGCAATCACAACCAATACCTCGCATTTTCCATCATCATGATTGCCTTTATTGGTCTTGAAGAATGGCTGGGTGCCTGGGACCTGGATGATGTCTATTATATCGTTGACCTGGGGGATGACATTCCTTGGATACTCCTTTTTTACGTCCCACTCTTTTACTACTTCCTCCAAAAGATCGAGCATCCGCTACGCGAAAAGTCTTTTTGGTGGTTGCTTTGCCTCCCTTTCGCAATCTTCTTAGGACTCAATTTATATATCAATCTCGCTATTGATTTTCAGCTGTATCAGATCCCCAATGGGGAAGCCTTTATGATCAAGGTGTATGATACAGAAATCATCTGTGCCGCAGTCTTCAATCTAGCATTGTGCGCTTATAGTTTTTGGATGATTAGTCGCTATCAGGTTCAGATTGAGGTGCAGAGATGGCTCTATCGCATCTGGACTTTCACCTTGCTACTCATTGGCAGTTGGGTGGTAATATTGATCCTAGAAGGGATAGAAGCGAGCGATTTTGTCGATTCTGGGAGTGGCTACATCATTTGGGGTGGGGTTTCTATCTTTATCTACTGGCTCATTTATAAGGGAGTTTATCGTTTTCAATTGGTACGAGACCAACAAATGGTGCAATCTCTTTTGAGCCAACAAAAGCCGCAAGCAAAAGAGATAAGCGTTCCGCGAATAGCGGTAGAAGAAAAAAACGCCTCTCAAATTAGGACTAGTGCTAACCCTCTCGACACCCATACTGAAAGTCCCTATTATCAACAACTCCTCCAATTGATGCAGCAAGAGCATATTTATCGGGAGCAGGATTTGAGTAGGGACCGCGTCGCGGAACGCTTGAACCTCAGCCCAGGCTATTTGAGTGAAGTACTCAGTAAACATGGCGATCAAAACTTTAGCAGTTTCGTCA
>CAZHOC010001456.1:0-1913 GCA_964534295.1 uncultured Bacteroidia bacterium
TGATGATCCCGCCTCTGAGGAGATCCTTGAGCAATTAGCTGCTGCTATGCCAGAGCCAGCACCCTTGGACCTAGCCAAACAGACACAGATTTACGACAAAGTATTGGCATCGATAGGAGCTGAGCCAGAAGCAGCCCAACCCATCCGACCATTATGGTATGGCAGACGCTATTTGTACAGTGGGATTGCTGCAAGTTTGTTGATCCTAGTGGCCTCGCTTGGTTGGTGGTATTCAGGGGCCGGCTCTGCCGAACGCTTATATCAAACCCAAGCCGGGCAAATTTTGGAGCTTATGCTTCCTGATAGCTCTATGGTAACGCTAAATGGTAATTCTCAACTCCGCTTTCCTCAAGAGTGGGTTCATGAAGGCACTCGCATCGTCAAATTGACTGGTGAGGCCTACTTCCATGTTAAGCCAAAGCTTGCCACCAAGGCGAAGTTTCAAGTATTGACCAATGATTTGACAGTTGAGGTATTAGGTACTGCCTTTAATGTCAATTGCCGTGAGGCAGAGACAAAAGTGTTCCTCGACGAGGGCAAAGTAAAGGTCAAACTTGAAGCCGCTGAGGATATTGAGATGGCACCTGGAGAATTACTCTCCTACTCCCATGAGCGGAAACAAAGTCTGCTTACTCAGCAAGAAGATAGTGAGCTGCATACTTCTTGGAAAACAGGAGTGATGGTGTTTAAAGATAAGCCGTTGGCAGAGATCATTAGTATCCTAGAGGCGGCTCATGATATCCGCATCCATATTAAGGATGAAGAACTAGGGGCTAAAAAGTACACATTTGGTCTCCCCATTGATGACATGGACGTAACCCGATCGATGCTGGAAAGGATGACTGGTGGGCAGCTAGTCCCGGAAGCAGATCACTACCTACTTCGTAAAAAATAACTGGAACAATCTGGTCTGCAAACCTTAATGATTGTCCCAGCCATAACGTGTTAAATAACAAACTACTAATCTATGAAACTAAGCTACTACTACAAAACTATCGGCTTCTGCATGCTGCTGCTGTCGATAGTGCTCCCTTTCTCGGCCTTGGCCGATGAGAGAGTAGAGCCGGTGCAAGAACGTCTGCTGACAGAGGTTCTTGAGGAAATGGGAGAGCGATATCAAGTGTTCTTTAATTATGAATCTGACTTAGTCAGTGAGATTAAAGTTCATTTTGAATTCAAAGAGGCAGAGGCCCTGCAAGATGCAGTCAAGCGCTTACTCAATAATACAGGCCTCAAGTATGAGCGCTACAGCGAAAAGTATATCGTCATCTATCGAGATGACAAACAAGGACGGAGAACGGCCAAGAAAATTCAAAAGCGGATTAATCAAATTGAGCGCCTCGAAGAAAAAGGGGGCTTGAGTGTAAGCCGTTCCGTCAACGATCCTGTCAAGGCAAATATGCAGATCGCCTTGGAGGCTCAAAAGATCCAACAGACTATTACTGGTACCATTAAAGGTGCTGAAGGTGAGGCTTTAGCAGGAGCGACAGTAAGAGGAAAAGGTACGACTACTGGTGTCTTGACAGATGCAGAAGGTGCCTATTCTATTACCCTCGCAGATGATGTTACTTACCTTACCGTCTCCTATATCGGTTTCCAAACCCAAGAAATTGCTATCAATGGTCGCACTCGTATCGATGTTACGATGGCGGTTGAGCAAAGCTATGCTGACGAGGTAGTCGTGGTAGGATATGGTAGCCAAAAGCGTTCCGACTTAACAGGCGCGGTAACTTCTATTGATGCTGAAGTTTATAAAGATGTGCCTCTACAATCGTTTGAGCAAGGGATTCAAGGTCGCCTTGCTGGGGTCTTAGTTACCCAAACCACTGGTGCTCCTGGAGCGCCAATTAGTGTGCAGATTCGTGGGGTAGGAACCACGGGAGATACGGAGCCACTATATGTAATCGATGGCT
>CAZHOC010001457.1:0-1911 GCA_964534295.1 uncultured Bacteroidia bacterium
CGAATCATAAAGGTCTTACCGGTACCCACAGGCCCACATACCAAATAACCCATTGGCATCACATCTGAGCGACCAGACTTCAAAGCGCGAGAGGCATCCATAAGGTGCTTCTTAGCTTGAGCATGCCCAGCTACGTCCTTGAGGCTGAAACTCGTTTCGACAAACTCTAAGAGACCGCCGGCTTCGCCTTCGATCATCTCTTTTTTCTTCGCCGTCAATTCAGCATTGGTGAAGGGCATTTCATTTTTTGCCGCTTCAGACATGATCGTATTGAGGTGTACCAAACCAAGACCAGCAGTATTTTTTGCCAAAATCTCGGGAGTCATCTCAAAGTATTTATCGGCACCTTCGTTTTGAGAGAAGAAGTACTCGATAAATTGAAAACGACTTTCCTCATCAGGATAAGGAAGGTTGATGTCGTGGGTATAAGGGTTACGCACATACTGATCGTCGAGGTCGCTGATATTCTCTGCGAGAACGACTACCATCATATCTGCATTGAGGAAGGTTTCCTCGCGGGCCCATTTCTGCAAGAAGATCAATACCTGCTGCTCTTCTGGACGAAGACCACCTTTGTCCGTCATCGGGATCAAGGTCTCGATATGGTCAATCATCAAAGCGATCGACTTACCATCTTCGAGTTGTGCCCCCAGCTTAGCGATACGCTGCTCTAACTTTTTCTTGTTAGGGCTATTTTTGTCCTCACCAAAGTCAGGCAGGGTCATACGCATAAAGCGATCGATGACATCTTCACCAGCTTCTGGTTTTTCGTCTCCGCGAGAGTTCAGCTTCTTTTGCAGATGCTTGATCAAGTAGCGGAGCAGATTTTGGTTGAGGGTTACGTCAAAGTATTTGTCGAGGGCGTAAAAAGCTTTACGCGGCTCTGGTAATAGTTGAAACTCAGCTCCACCCGAAAGCTCTGTCAGCATATCGAGGGTTGAGATCACTTCTTTACGCATTTGGCTTTCGCCACCAAAGCGTGTATCGTCCTGAAATCTAACGCCAGCGGCGCGATCGTACTGAACGACTATATCTTTTCCTTTAAATAATTCTTGATTAATAAACTCTCTGACCTTGTAATAGGTTATGTTACCATCCCTTTCTACTCGGACATAATCGTTGATATTGCCATGGATGATAAATTGGGAGACGTTCTCAGAGAGGTATTTACGCTTAACTTCATATACCCATTCGGGTACTTTTACCTTAGGGGCACTTTGTGTTTCTGTTGACATATGTTAGATTGAATGAAATCCTATTTTAAAACCCATTTGACCGTATAAACGTGACAAAGGACTTGCTCTAAGATAGTAAATGTTTTATAGCATCCGCGTGTAGAAATAGGAAAAGCATCCAAGATCAACCGAACTAGCACAGGTATCGACCGATTAAACAAGTTTGGGGTGCAGAAAGGTTTTGATTTTGTAATTTTACCCTACACTGAACTCGTGTAGAATCCAATATGGCCGGAAATGCTCCTATGCCGTCTTTCCTGCTGGCTTGTACTAATCAAGCGAGCGACGGCAAACATGCGAACGAAGCAGTTACGGAATCTGAAAAGATCGCTTCACTCCTCCTCCCTTTCGAAAAAAATAAGGGTGGCACTATCGTGGAAGCGAGGTACGGCTCACGTCGCTACTTTACGGACGTAATTACCCAGAAAAAGCATAAAAATTCAGTTGAGCTCGTCCACATCCTAAGTGGCAATGAGGAAGAACCCAATCTACGTTTTCGCACTCGCTCTGGAGAGAGTACACTCTCTGCCGTCGAATTAGCAAAATCTCTACGTTCCTTCCCCAATCTCAAACTGATCATCCTCTCAGGAGAGATACATCCTGATTATAGCGAGAAGCTAGTTAGTTCTGGCACCGCCCCTGTTTTGTTTTTCCCTTCGGGAGAACGCTCAGCCTC
>CAZHOC010001458.1:0-1906 GCA_964534295.1 uncultured Bacteroidia bacterium
ATTGCAGGTTGCTGGGTAGGGGCTGAAAATCCTCAGGTTCACTTTCGTTCTCTGGCCCAAGGTCAGGGCGCAGCGACTGCATTACCAATCTTTGCTCGCTTCTTTCAAAAGGTAATCTCAGACCCCGAGTTTGCGCATTATAAAAAGTTAAGTTTTGCCAAGCCCTCAAATGAGATTGTGCAAGCCATGGATTGCGATGAATTTTGGTTTCCCTACAGTATGTCGGCTTTCAAGGAATGGTGGGCACAGCAAGAAGCAGAGAGGGAAGCTGATTCCTTACTCAACCAAAGTATAGAAGGACGCGTTAACCAATAGGAAAATAGAACGAAAGGCGATAAATTGAGCTGATATGGCCATAGAGATCAAGAATATACGGAAGTCCTTCGGGGACAAAGAGGTGCTAAAAGGAGTTGATTTCGAGTTTGAGCAGGGCAAAATCAACATGATTATCGGAGCGAGTGGTAGTGGAAAATCCGTGATGCTCAAGTCGATTGTGGGCCTATTGGAGCCAAATGAAGGTGAGGTCCTATATGATGGAATGAACTTTCATGAATCTGATTTCAGAGCAAAGAAGGAGATCCGCAAAAATATAGGCATGCTTTTTCAAGGCTCCGCTTTATTTGATTCTATGACCGTAGAAGAAAATGTAAGCTTCCCGCTTAGGATGTTTACGCGCAAGAAGGCGGCGGAAATCCTGGAGCGAGTGAATTTCTGCCTTGACCGCGTCAACCTTACTGGCGTCAACAATCTATATCCCTCAGAGATCTCAGGAGGTATGATGAAACGGGTGGGTATCGCGAGAGCGATTGCCATGAATCCTAAATACCTTTTTGTGGATGAGCCAAATTCAGGTCTCGATCCCTTGACTGCCTCAGTCATCGATAAGCTGATTCAAGAACTGACCCTCGAATATAATATGACCACGGTGGTGGTTACCCACGACATGAATAGTGTCATGAATGTGGGAGACAAAATTATGTTCCTCTATCAAGGACTTAAGGAATGGGAAGGCACCAACAAAGAAATCCTTTATACCGACTCTAAGGCTTTGAGTGAATTTATTTTTGTCTCTGAACTCATCAAAAGATAACCCTCGACCCAATACGTAGTGGATCCAAAAGCACGCATCGACGAACTTAGCGAGGCGCTCAAGCAACACAATTATAATTACTATGTGTTGGCTAAGCCTACTATCTCCGACTTTGAATTTGATCAATTGCTCAAAGAGTTGGAGGCTCTTGAAACTCAACATCCTGAACTTAGGCGACCCGACTCCCCTAGCCTACGGGTGGGAGGAGCTGTAACGAAGGATTTTCCAAGCTTTCGCCACATTCGGCCGATGCTAAGCCTTGGAAATAGCTATTCGCAAGAAGAGATTCGTGATTTCGACGAGCAGATTGCCAAGCTTTCTGGGGGGGTTGACTATTCCTATCTGTTAGAACATAAGTTTGACGGCGTATCCCTCAGCCTTCATTATGAAAATGGTTTGTTGGTGAGAGGCGTTACCCGAGGGGACGGCGTTCAAGGAGATGAGATCACCGAAAACGCTCGTACCATCCGCACTGTGCCTCTGCAATTAAGAGGGGATAATTATCCTGCCCAGCTAGAGGTAAGAGGTGAGGTTATTATGATGAGAGAGGATTTTGACCGGCTCAACGCCGAACGCGAAGCCGAAGGCCTTGCCCCATTGATGAATCCTCGCAACACTACGGCTGGCACCTTGAAGCAACAAGATTCTGCAGCGGTAGCGAAGCGCTCTTTAGTTTTCTTTGCCTTTTATTTAGCTGCAGACGATTTTGAAGAGAAGACTGATTCAGAAAATATGGCTCTCCTAAAAGAATGGGGCTTTAGGCTAGGAGGAAGTCATACGGTAAAGGAAAGTATGGATGAGGTGATCTCCTACTTG
>CAZHOC010001459.1:0-1906 GCA_964534295.1 uncultured Bacteroidia bacterium
TGACTACAATCGAGTCTATATCGGTTCTAATGGATACATTGGATTCCAGCCCTTAAATATTAGCTCCGCTGGTGCGCAGGCTTTTCCTACTATGCCTACCAATGATGCCAATAACAATTTTATTGCGCCATTGCTTTCGGATCTTAGTTTGGCTAGTCCTAATCCTGGTATCCCTAATCCGGGAACGGTCTATTTTTGGAGTAACAACATTGATAGCTGTGTAATCACCTATGATCAAGTACCCTTCTGGAACAATGTACCTGCTCAATGGGGCGGAAGTAATACCTTTCAGGTGATCCTTTCGGCTCAAGACTCATCTATCACTTTGCAGTATCAGTCTCAAACAGGTAGTTGGGATGCTGCTTATAATTTGGCTACCAACCCAGCGGTAATTGGGATTGAAAACGTCACTGGGACAGTAGGCCTGACCGTCTCAAACAATACCCTTCCAGTGGCTAACTACGCGGTTCGCTTTTACTATCCTGCCGTCGTCGGCTTAAATGTGCCTGACCTTAGTACTGAATGGGTACAAAACTCCACTTCGGGTGGTTTCTTTAGTGTTGCAGGGGCTTCCACTACTGGCCAAGCCTTGATCAAAAATGTGGGTAATGTTGACATTACAGGTAATACCTCAGTGATCCTCAACATATTAGACAATACTAACTCTATCCTCTTCACCGAAATCGAATCTGTACCTAGCCTTACCCAAGGGGCTGGCCAAACGGTAGCCTTTACCCAAGGATTCACTCCACCAGGACCCGGTCATTATGATTATCGCGTAGGTTTCAATAATCCAATCGATATCAATGATACTAATGACACTCTGACCTCTGAGATGATCGTCGTAGATACGGCTGGTACCTCGGTTGAAATCACCTATTACAATGGTTCTACACCTACTAATGCTAATGCCACTAGTTGGTCAGGTGGCGGCGCCAATGAAGGGGTAGGGGTATACTACGAGCCACCCTACTATCCGGCCACGGTTGCCAAAGTAAGTGCTTTCGTTTACACCACTGCGCCACTCTTGACCACTGACGCCTTTGAAATCAAAATCTACGATGACGACGCACCAGCTGGGCAAGGAACCCTATTGGCTTCTGTCGCAATGCCCACAGCAAATTTAGTGGCTGGGGCTTGGAACGAACTCACACTGCCTGTGCCCATCGATATTTTGAGTGGGGGTTTTTATGTAGGCTGGTTTCAAACTGGGGCAGATATACAACTGGCACAAGAGACGCAAACGCCACTCTCCTTACGCAATTATGAGATCCTCAACAATGTATGGTCGACCTTCCGTTTCAACGAAACGCAAGAAAGCCTCATTCGAGTAACCCTCTCTAAGAGTTGCAATATCCCCGGTGGTATTTCTCTCGGAGCGGATACTTTGATTTGCGAGAATGCTACTCCTCTCATCCTAAATGCGGGTACTAGTGGCATGACCTATAGTTGGTCGACTGGGGACATTACCTCAACTCTAGCAGTTGATTCAAGTGGCCTATACTCCGTAAGTGTAGTGGATGTAAATGGCTGTACTGCCGAAGATTCTATTGGGGTTATTGTACTGCCCATACCTTTTATAGACTTAGGTCCTGACCTAGTCGGTTGCCAAGGAGATAGCTTCTTACTTGATGGTGGATCTGCTGGCCAAAGCTATCAATGGTCTACAGGTGAAATGACATCCAGTATTACTGTCAGCCAAAATAATGTCTACTCCCTCACGATTACGGATATAAATGGCTGTTTAGCTACTGATGATGTTAGCGTAACCATCAATCCTCCGCCTGCGGTCGATCTTGGCAATGATAGGCTAGGCTGTTTTGGCAATGGACAGAGTATTACCGTAGCCAGTAACTTGACCGGCCAATATGCTTGGTCCACAGGCGATACCACCTTTTCAATAGTA
>CAZHOC010001460.1:0-1897 GCA_964534295.1 uncultured Bacteroidia bacterium
TAATTGACGGAGGCACAAAGCGGTTCTAATTGCTCCGCATAGCCTCTTCCGTACTCAAAACAATGCAGATGGACTTTGATCCCAGCCTCAGCCAAAGCCTGCAATTTGTAGTATACCTCGATCACTCCGCCGTAGTTGGCAGGATAAGGGACATCAAAGCTGATATGGTGAAGGTGTCGTTCCATTAATTCTAGCTCCCAAATTCCGAATTTTTGTGCAGAAAAACGGAATTTAATCTTTAAATTCGCTTCGTTAAAACGAATAACTTCTTATGCCTAAAGTTACGATCGACGGACAAGTATTAGAGTTTGATGGCCAACACAAACTTTTACAGTTCGCCCTGGACAACGACATCGAGATTCCTTATTTCTGTTATCACCCTACTATGAGCGTGCCTACCAACTGCCGGATGTGTCTGGTAGAGGTCGGATATCAGGCCAAAGACCGCGCTACTGGTGAGTTGCAATTTGAGGAAGATGGCAAGCCGGTTATCATGTGGGGGCGTAAGCCAGCCACGGCTTGTAACACTCCTGTGAGTGACAATATGTTTGTCAAAACCCACCGTACTTCTGAGACTATCAAAGTGGCTCAGGCGGGTGTATTGGAGTACATGCTTATCAATCACCCCCTCGATTGCCCAATTTGTGATCAGGCTGGTGAATGTCCACTGCAAATCTGGACCTATAAGTATGGCCCAGAAGGTTCTCGTTTTGAAAACCAAAAAGGTCATAAGCGTAAGCGTGTGGAGTTAGGTCCTAGGGTTATCCTCGACGAGGAACGCTGTATCAACTGTACGCGCTGTACTCGTTTTACCGAAGAAATTTCTGGGTCAAACCAGTTGACCATCATTGGTCGCGGCGACAAAAACTATCCAGGAACCCCTCCAGGAGAAACTTTTGACGAAGCTTACTCCATGAACGTAATCGATCTTTGTCCTGTAGGTGCGCTTACTAGCCGCGCCCATCGCTTCAAGGCGCGCGTTTGGGAGATGGCTCACGCTCCAGCGATCGATATGAATGACGCTACCGGAACCAATACTTATGTTTGGGTCCGCGACAATAAAGTACTACGCATCACTCCTCGTCAAAATGACGAAGTGAATAGCTACTGGATGCCTGACGCACACCGTCTCAACGTGGACTTTTACAACGAGAATCGCGTTTCTGGTATTCAAATCAAAGGCGGTATCCCGCTTAACTTCGAAGATGGTATGCGCAAAGCTGCCAATCTTCTCAATGCCCACACTGGTCCGATCTTCTTCCTCGGTTCTGCTTACGCTAGCCTTGAGTCCAACTATGCGCTCAAAGAAATGGCCATGAGCCGCGGCGTAGAAGAGATCTACTACATCAGCGATGTGCAAGCCGGATCTGGCGATGATTGGTTGATCCACGAAGACAAGACTCCTAATGCAGCAGCCTGTGAGCTTCTTGGCTTCAAAGCAATGACAATCGATGAGCTACAAGCTAAGCTTGAAAGTGGCGATGTTAGCTTCTTCTACTCTCTAGAAAATGATAAAGCTTTTGCGGCACTAGGTAATGTAGTGGGTAAGGTGCCAACCATCGTACACGGTCATCAGTATCAAGCAGGACATGAATTTGCAGAGGTAGTATTACCCGCTGCTTGCTCTATCGAGGCTGAGAGTACCTACATCAATGCCAAGGGCATGGCGCAGGTTTCTAGCCTAGCTAAGCAGATCAGACAAATGACTCCAGAAATGTGGATGCGTTTGCCTAAGAGCCGCTTGGATAAAACGGGCGTAGCCGTTGACCACTGGCGTAATCTCGACAACATTTTCGACGTATTGCCCGGTTGGCAGCTAATTGGCCTTCTTAGCAATAGCTCAGTAGAAGAAATGCCTTACAAAACCCATAAGGACATCTTCGGCAAATTGAAGTCT
>CAZHOC010001461.1:0-1896 GCA_964534295.1 uncultured Bacteroidia bacterium
CTAGGGCTTGAGCAGGCGCTTATCAGCAAAAAGCTCAACAGGACATAGCTTATTTGGATTCTGGTATTCATATCAGTTGAGTTGGGGTTTGGGAGAGCTGCTTCGCAGAACGATTGCCACTAGTAATCCGATTAGGGTGGAACTTATTATGGCGATGCCTGCAGCTATCGCTGGATTTCTCACTTCGGCCTGCATATAAGGGCCGATTCTGCCATAGTAAATGGCAAAGTGTACAAGGACTGCGCTTACTGAGGCGAGGATGGGAGCGATGGGAGGAACATTCTTGAAGTAAATCCCAAAAAGCACAGGAATAAAAGCAGCGGAAAAGTAGGCGTATACCCCATTTTGTGCGAAGATTCCTACGCTTAGACTTGGATTATTTAATTGGTAATAGGATAAACCTATCGTCAGGAAGGCGAGGAGAAAGATGATCAGCTTATTGATACGTACCATCCTACGATCCTTGGACTCCCCCTCCCCAAGCTTTTCTCCAAAAAGAGGCTCAATAATGTCTGCGGTGATGGTGGTGGGGATACTTTGGATAAGCCCCTCTAGGGTCGAGAGACCAGCTGCCAGCAAACCAATGATTACGATTACGCCGATATAAACAGGGAACTCCTTTACCACATAGGCGGATATGATTCCGTCCATTTTTAGTGGCCTTCCCTCTAGCATTAAATCTGGGAAGCTAAGTCTAGCATATAGACCTGCAAATACGACTAAGAAGAAAAGGGTTTCTACAGCAATGGCGACTTGTAAAAATCTATTGACCCCTTTCTCATCTTTTAGCAACAATGATTTTGTGATAATATGAGGCTGGCATACTATGGCAATTCCTACGACAAAGTTGAAGAAGATGATCTCCCAATAATCTCTAAATAAGGGGCTCTCCGGATTTACGGGCTTACTAAGGAAAGGGTCGATTGCACTCAACTTCTCCAAAAAGCCGTGTACTCCTTCGCTAAAATGTGTATAGCCAGACCCCAGCAAAATTACCGCCACCACTATCATAAGCCCCGCCTGAATAGTGTTGGTATACACCATGGAATTGGCTCCTCCAAACATCATGTATCCAAAAACAAATACTACCAGGCAAATTAGTACCCCAAGTTCTGAGGTATTCAATGCAGCAGAGAGGACTTTTGTCATTCCCACGCATATCAGGATGATAAATGTGATGAGCAGCAGTGAGAGCACTGCAAAGAAAAGTGCAAAACCTTTGCTTTGATATCTTTTTCCAATCCACTGGGCCATAGTCAAGGCCTGAATAGATTGTCCGTATTTCCGGAAACTTTTGGTGAGTACAATTAAGGATAGATATAGGCCAAGTGGGAGTACAATTCCCAAGGCTATGACTCCACTGATGCCGTAGAGCGCAATAAATCCAGGATTAATGATGAAAGTAGCTGCGCTGGTTATTGAGGCTGCTAAAGAGAGTCCTACAAATACTGGGGAAAATTGAATACTTCCGATTGCGTAATCTTGGATAGATCGCGTTTGCCTGGCAGCCCTTATCACCAAAGTGAGGATGCCAATAATGAGGAGGCCCAATAAGCAGGCGGTTGCTATTACGAGTTCTGGAGTAGCCATGAGTAGTTGTAGTCAGGCCCTCACTAATTCAAGGGTGAGGAAGACCTTATCTAAAATTATGTACTACTCTAAAGTCGAGATTGACTGTTTGGAAGAAAAAAGGGATTGACTTAATAGAATTTAGTGGCGAAATCTTATGATTTTTGGAAACCTATTCCCAATTAAGTATTGATTAACAGTTATTTAAGCTTAATAAGAACTACTAGAAATAACGGTTGACTTAATGATTCAGGCTTAGACTATAGCCTGAAAAACTTAGTCAAGGCTTATGGTATAGAATTATTACTATGAATAATGAATAGTAAT
>CAZHOC010001462.1:0-1896 GCA_964534295.1 uncultured Bacteroidia bacterium
AGGCTATTGCCGCCTCCTGGGTCATTTCTTCGGGTTTCATGCGTTTTGATTTATGGGTTTGTGCAAGCCTTGTGTAGGCTTATCGGTTCTGTCTCAAGATAGTTATTTCCATTTGCTTAGCATCCCAAGTGCCATTCAAAAGCCACAAGTGCATTTAGCCTAAACTTGCCACATATTACGGGTAAATCACCGGCAAAATGAAAAGAAGAACATTGCTACGTGCTGGTGCTTCTTCTGTTAAAAAAAGAGCTTATACATCAAAAAAGCATAATGTGAGGTTTTAAAGTCAACGCTCTCACTTTATGCTTATACATCAAAAAAGCATAATGTGAGGTTTTAAAGTCAACGCTCTCACTTTAACTCATCATTATGCGTATCCTCTCTTTGCTGTTTTTCCTTTTTGTTGGTACTATGATCGCTCAGGGCCAAGTGGCTGTTGGGTTTAAGGGTGGCATCAATATGGGCAAATGGACTAACATTGACCAATTGGCCAGGATTGATGGTACTTATCTTACCGATGATTACCTGATTGGCCTCAATTTAGGGCTCGTAGCAGAAGTGCCTTTTGGTCGCGATTTATTCCTGCAACCGGAACTTTCTTTTGTCCAGAAAGGGCATTTGCCCGAGCATCTCAAAGCCCCCGCTGCTCCTGCCCGAATTTCTACTACACCAAAGTATACCTTAAACTATTTGGAGCTGGCTGTGCTACCCAAATACCAGCGAAGGTGGGATTCTTTCGGTGTTTTTGTGGTGGCCGGACCCAGTATGGGCTATCTCCAAAGTGGGACAATCACCTTATTCGAAGATCAAGATGGCGAAGCGGTTGAAGCAGAGGAAAGAGATTTACCTTTCGAAGATGACAACTTCCATCGCTTTGAAATTAGTCTGCATTTGGGAGGCGGTTTCTCCGTGCCGCTTAGGGACAATATGGATGTATTTTTAGATGCTCGCTATGTGCTCGGCCTGACAGATGTGAATAATGAAACGGAGGTGGGTTTCCCAAGGTCAGGGACCGAGCGGGTATTTGTCCAAAATCGTGGTATTGCTATTAGCCTGGGTGCCTTGTTTGGTATTTAGAGCATGTTGGGAAATTAAATTTGTTGGATACGATGCCGCTTTTTCGCCCATTATGTGGCTAATCTCTCGTCCGTAGCGCTAATACGTAAAATATGCTTTAGGAGAGTTTGCAGCCGCGTGCTCCGACTTCAAACTAGCTGCCATGCTGGGCCATGCGGGTGCACAGGACATGCTGGTAGGTTGCGATTAAGAACTGGCCGCCAACAAGTACGATATCAATCTATCGTCTTTTTCAAGTCTTCGATTTCACTCGGTGACAATTGCAGTTTCTCCGCAATTATTTCCCAGCTCAACTCTGCTAGGCGCATACCTTCCACCTTGCCGAGTAATTTATTTTCCCTCGCGATCCGCTCACTCGGTGTTTCTTCAAACCAGGCTTCCACTTTATCTACCACCTCAGTTTGTAAGCTCGTGATCATGTGGTCTTTGTCGTTGTAGAGAAAAACCTTTAGTACGTGCTCCTCTCTTACCCAATCCTGGAACATGGCATATGGCCTTTTGAAGACTTCCTTTTCAGGATCACTGTACGGATCTTTTTCCTTCCAAAGAATAGGTTTTACCGGTAAAGATTTGAGGTCGGGTATAATAGCAGTCAGTTCCTGGGGGACGCTACTAGGATCAGTAATATCAGCAATAACAAACTTCGACATATTGGCCAGCAGGCGCACGGTTTCCGTCAAGTTGCGATTGGCTGAAGGCTCAAAGTCGAAGATAATGGGCACGTAATCCATCGTTTGGAGCTTATCCCGAATGGCATCCAATACTACTTTACGTTCCTCGTAAAAGCGCCCCAGAATGAGCACCGCTTTTGAGGTGATC
>CAZHOC010001463.1:0-1890 GCA_964534295.1 uncultured Bacteroidia bacterium
ATCTAACTACTACCTACTTTTGTCTTTCTACTTAAACTCAGCGCATGGCAAAGAGAGGCTTATTTGGCAACAGCAAAAAGGAGATCTGGCGACAACTTGCAGATCAATTAGATGGAGAATTTTTGAAAGGGCAATGGCTTAAGGCCGATCGAGTAGAAGCCTATTATGGTGATTGGCTAGTTACCTTAGATACTTATACCGTAGATAAATCTACCTTTACCCGTATCCGTGCTCCCTATATCAATCGGGACGATTTTGTTTTTAAAATCCAGCGCCAACATTTTGGCCACCGCATTGGCAAGGTCTTCAAAATGCAAGATGTCGAAGTGGGTTACCCTGAATTTGACAAGGATTTTATCATCCAAGGCAGCGATGAGCGCAAACTCAAAATGATGTTTGCTAATCCTCGGATTAGAGAGCTGATTAGCTTTCAGCCCAAGATCACGCTACAACTCAGACGCGAAGCCCCACTTTTCCAAAAACCTAAATTCCCTGATGATGTAAATGAGCTCTACTATCAGGTTGGCGGTATCTTGAAGGACCTTGATCAGTTACATGATCTCTTTGATCTTTTTGCCTTTACGCTTGACCATCTTTGTGCCATCGGGACTGCCTACGAAGATGATCCTAATTTCTCGTATTACTAGGGGCTCAGCAATCTTTCAATTTTCATTTCGAGCGAGTCCCGATACATTGGGACGACGAGAAATCTCCTATCGTCCAATTGCAATTACATCTTGAAGTCAAGGAGATTTCTTCTCGCCCTAGTAGGCTCGTTCGAAATGATTTTTTGGTCGGTTTCGGGTGCGACAAGGCACTGCCTTGTCGCATAGAAATAAGCGTTCTGCGCAGCAGTAAACCCCAACAGAAAAAGCCAGCTACAGAAAAACCATCCCCAAATTTCTTTATCACGCAGAATTTTCCGCATCTTCGTAGCGGATGATTCAACTCGAACGATTGATCGAAGGTTTACCCGCCATTAGTCCCGCTTTTGGGGCTTTTTTGGTAGAGGCGTGTCAGGTCTGTTTGGCCGAAGGAGGGCATGAGTCTGGAGTAGAACTCGGGGTCATGGGAGACATCAATGATATGTTGCCTTTGCATTGGGAGGGAGAGTTGACGGATCAAATCCGTAACAGTTGGCGTGATAAAGGAGAGGCCACCGAATATGGCGCTACCGCTATGGCGATTCTGCTGGTTTTGGCACTGACAGGCCTTACAGTAACAGGCCGATCGGTAAAAGGGACCGGTTTTGACTACTGGTTAGGCCCAAAAGAAAATACCGCAGAAAGCGAACTCTTTGAAGGCAGCGTACGTTTAGAAATATCCGGTATCCTATCAGGGGATCTTAAACTGATAGAACGCCGCGTCAAAGCAAAGCTTAAACAAACCCAACGAAGTGATCATTTAGGCTTGCCTGCTTTGGTGATCGTAACGGAATTTCGTAAGTTATTATCATACTTCGCCGAAAAATGAGTCAAACGAACAGTTTACATACTGATGCCATGGATCTCGCAGAGCGTGCTTTCATAGCGCGTATGAGAGGCCAAATGGATGAGGCTGTTTCTCTTTTCGCCGAAGCTAGCCAACTCGAAAAGCAAGCTGCCTTAGATACGGATGTCCAAGCGCAGACTTCTAGAGCAGTACTATTTCGTTCAGCTGCCTCCTTAGCGATCAACGCTCAAGATTGGCGCGAAGCCGAAAAAATTGCTGGTCGAGCCCTCTCGGAAGAGCCTCCATTAGAGATCATCGATGAGTTGAGAGATTTGCTCGAACTCGCTCAGTTTCACCTCGAAGGCAGCGATCCTCAAGACATGGACGAAGCCGATACGCAGGACATTGAGATCGTGGGTAAGCTTTCTTATGCCGATGCTAGTCAACGCCATATTCGTT
>CAZHOC010001464.1:0-1890 GCA_964534295.1 uncultured Bacteroidia bacterium
GCTGCATGAGCAAATGTAATTTGTGATAATGTATTGGGAGGGATTAGCCTCAATGGGCCTGATTCTGATAGCAGTCAAATCAAATTTAATTACATCGGGACCGATCCTACAGGATTGCTCAATCTCGGCAATGATGGCGCCGGTGTATATGCAAATGGAGGCGCCGAGGACAATGAAATTGGAGGCCCCTTGGCTGGTGAAGGTAATATCATTGCCTTTAATGACGATATTAATCCGGAAGTACCCGCAATCTCATCCAGCGCAATAGCATCTATGACAATACTCAAGAGGGGATCTTTCTTAGTACAGGTGGCAACAATAGCCAGCCTGCACCCGTCTTGACAGGTTTTGCCAATGCTCCCGGCACCACTACCCTATTCGGTACATTCAACAGCGACCCAAATACCAATTACCGTTTAGAGTTTTTCTCAAGCAGTACCCAAGACCATGGCAAGACTTTTTTAGGCTTTACTAATATCACCACTGATGGAGCGGGCGCTTATACTTTAGCCGAAGTGCTCCCAGTAACAATTAATGGTGCCGAACCCATTGTCTCAGTAACAGCTACAGACCCCAATGATAATACTTCCGAGTTTGGTACTTCCATCGTTCTAGATGCGAGCTTTCTGCAATTGCACGTAGAAGCCTTTGGCAACTCCGGAGCCAAGTTGAGCTGGGAGATGCCACTAACTCAGGAAACCCAATCCTTTGCGATTGAACATAAAAGCAAGGAAGAAGACTTTCAGACTAAGGGACGTCAGGAAACATTTCAAATAAAAAAAGGTGTGCAGTATTATGAGTACACGCTGCCTTCCCTTCCTCCTGGCAAGCATTATTTCCGTATCAAACGCAAAGGTCCCAATGGTGCCTCCTCCTACAGCGCTATTGTCCAATTAGAAATCAAAGCTCAGGAAAATTTAGTTCTGAATATCCCCCAAGTGCTCAATGGGATGGCTGAGATAGGGCTGAGCGTTCGCCAAGGGCAGTATATAGAAATACGGCTCTATAACCTAGAGGGCAAAATGTTGGACCAAATCTTCCAAGGCGAACTCGAAGATGAAAGTCGGATTCGGATTCAGTTTAATGCTGACCGATATCCTTCTGGTCTCTATCTAATCAAAGCTCAATCCAGTCAGGAAAGCCTCAGCCAAAAGGTATTGATTAAGTAGGTTTGGGGTTTTGTTAGCTGCTGCGCAGAACGCTTATCCCCGTAAATTCACTATCCGTCAAGCCCCTTTGAAAAGGCTGGCTAGACGAAAGGGGATGTTAAGAAGCCCTCAATCAACGTCCCCGAGATACACAGTTCCGCCTTTTAAATCATTATTTTGCAAGTAGGGGATCAAAGCCGCCGGGAAAAAGATATCCGCACTCAAATCACTGATTGCAATCCATTCTACCCCAATTTGTTTGGTGTCAGGCACAGGCCCAACTCCCAACTCGCCATGATTGAGCAGCTTGCAGAGAAAGTAAAAGTCAACCTGATGAAAATGATCATCATCAGGTTCAGTGATATGGTTTTGGTGAATATAATCTCTAACAAAAACGATATCACCCACTTCCACTTTGGCTAAAATCTCCTCATAGCATTCCCGCTTGATAGCATCTTTTAAGTTCTCTTCATGGTCCTGACCTCCGCCTGGGAGTCCATAATAAATCCGCCCCGTACGAGGGCTTTGGAACTTACTGCAGAGAATCTTGCCTTCCTCTATGATAATTGCTTTCGTGGATGTGCGTACCGGCATACATGCTGATTTAGGTCAGGCAATTTCGAAATTTTGGGCACGCATTGCTACCAAGGCTTTAATTTTTCTGGCCAGTTCTGAACTTTGTCTAAAACTGATGGTTTGTTGCGCGTCAGAATAGGCCTTTTCCGGAGTCGGATGGGTCTCA
>CAZHOC010001465.1:0-1888 GCA_964534295.1 uncultured Bacteroidia bacterium
AATCGTTCCGCGCAGCGGAGAAACGAAAAAAAAACCTCTCAATCCATGTCCTCCTCAATGATTTCCTTCACCCGGCCTACGGTACCATCATCGAGCATCACCTTGATGCCATGAGGATGCTGCGGGGATTTGGTGAGGATCCGCTTGACAAATCCTTCAGTCAGCTCACCCGTCCTTTGGTGATGCTTTTGCACCACATTGACTAGGAGTCCGATCTTGATATTTTTTCTGAGTTTTCCGTCCATAAATCTTTTGTAGTAGAAAGTATAGAGTAGTTAGTATTTAGAAAAGCTGTCTTCGTACTTAATACTTTTGTCTAAATACTCAAAGCGCTTGCAGGCCAAGGCCTGGCGCATCAAGGGTTCGCATCATGCCTTCTTCGATGACAAATCCTCCGCTCACGAGGTCGCGCGCGAGGTCAAGGCTACCATCTAGGTCGATATAGCGCGTGTGAGGGCAGGAGAAAGCTACGTGCAAGCCTGCAGCGATGCTGACGATACTTTCATCATTACAACCCCACATGAGCGTGTGCCCCGCTGCACGGGCCATCTCAGCGATGCGCTGGGCTTGATAGATGCCGCCACATTTCATGAGTTTGATATTGTAGATCCCGCAAGGTAGAGGGGCCTGGGCTAGTTGGTAGGCATTTTCCGCATTGACCAGGGACTCATCGGCAGCGATGCTAGCTTTGATCGCTTCCGGGAGCTGGCGCATCTCTTCCTTTGCGTCTGCCGGCAAAGGCTGTTCGACCAGCTCGATGTCCAAGTCTAAGGTTTGGGCGTGAAAATGAATCAAGTCCTGCACCGAATATCCTTGATTCGCATCCACCCTGATGCCCAGCTGTGAGCCAAAGCGCTCTCGTAGCTTGACCAAACGCTCTATGTCCTCCTCAACCGAATGCCCAAGCTTTACCTTGAGGATTCGGAATTTGCGATCGGCATATTCTTGTGCTTCAGTAAGTGTTTCCTCAACATTTTTGATACCAATAGTGATGGAAGTGGCCAGGCTTTGATGATGGCGCCCGAGATAATCCACTAGTGGAACGCCTATCACTTGACTAAACAGATCGTGGAAGGCAATGTCCAAAGCTGCCTTCGCTCCTGGCTGTTGAGGAAACTGCTGATGAAGCTGTTCACAAAGCAATCGCAATTCGCGAATATCTCGTCCGATGTAGCCTGAGACTCCCTCTGCTTGCAAGGCAGCAAAGGTCTGATCGACGGTTTCGCCTACAACTTGCTTGCTGGGGTTAGCGGCTCCACGACCAATCATCCCATTTTCTGCTTCGACTTCAACAAAGCAAACCGCAACATCACTGACCGTTTTATAAGCAATCGTATAAGGGCGAGTCAGGTCCAAGGCTTCTTTGCGAACGCGGATATCCTTTATTTTCATTTGGGCAAAATAATGTTTTTTGATTTCAGAAATAATGATTAATCTTGCAATGTGAGTAATCAATCACTTTTTATATGAGAGTAATCATTACCGGTACCACGGGTATGGTAGGGAAGGGCGTATTGCTAGAGTGTCTAGACAGCCCCGACGTAGAAGCTGTTTTAGTCGTAAATCGACGCAGCGTTGAGATCACGCATCCAAAATTAAAGGAGATTTTACATAAAGACTTTTTGGACCTCAGTTCGATCAAAGATCAGTTGGCAGGCTATGATGCTTGCTTTTTTTGCTTGGGAATGTCTGCTGCAGGAGCATCTAACGAAACTTATTATCGGATCACCCATGATTTGACGATTCATTGGGCTGAGACCTTATTGGAATTAAATGCTGATATGACTTTTAATTACGTTTCTGGTGAAGGCACCAGTACGGAGGAAAATAGTCGCAGCAATTGGGCTAACGTAAAAGGCAAAACCGAAAACGAAATCTTGGCCATGCC
>CAZHOC010001466.1:0-1887 GCA_964534295.1 uncultured Bacteroidia bacterium
AGTTCCTCTATTCAAGCATTCAAGCATTCAAGCATTCAAGCATTCAAGCATTCAAATAAGCGTTCCGCGCAGCGGTAACAAAAATGAAAGTCGCCAAAAAACTGGGATTCATCCGCTCATTAGCACCACTCACTTAAATCATATGGCGAAATTTGCATTTCAGAACTGACAATATGTAGCTTAGTGAATATGGAAATAGGTGCAGCAGCCTATCTTCCATACAAACCATGTAACACATTATCACACATATATGCAATTTCCGAATTTTGCACGTGCTGCAGTAATATTCTGCATCGGCACTTTTGTGGTCAATTTTAGCTTTGGCCAAAACAAAAAGTATCTCAAGTTTGGCAAGGTTGATCCCACCGAAGTCAGTATGGAAACCTACGAGGCGGATTCTGATGCTGGAGCGGTCATTTTATTTGAGAAGGAGCACATCTACTTTGATTTTGTAAAGGAAAAACTTCAGCTAGTCTTTGAAGTTCATCGCCGTATTAAAATCCTCAGCAGCTCCGAAATCGATCAGGCCGATATTGAGATTCCCTATTATTCTTATTCACGGATGGAAGAGATTATCGGCATCAAAGGCATGACCTATAATCTTGAGGGTGGCAAAATCATGGAGTATAAGATGGATAGAGATGCCATTTTTACGGATGATATCAACGAATACTTTAGCCTCAAAAAATTTGTGCTCCCCAATGTCAAAGAAGGTTCGGTGATTGAATATGTTTATCGTAAGACCAGTGAGCGAAACTCCTATGTGCCCAATTGGTATTTTCAGCACGACATTCCGGCTCAGATGAGTCAGTTGATGATTGATATCCCACAAGGCTTTAATTTTGACCGCGTTTATCGGGGCAATCCCTTAGGTGATTTTGACGTGCAAACAGGCTCTTATAGACCCGATTTTATTGACGTTCCCGGCGTACGCCATATCTATACGGGCAAAAATATTCCAGCTATGAAGCCAGAGCCTTATACTTCTACTATCAGCAATTATGTAGGGCGCTTAAAACTGGAATTAGTAAGCGTAAGCCTGCCTACCTACGGCATCTTCCAAGAATTTAACTCTAGTTGGATGGGCATGACTGAAACGATGCTTCAGTCAAGTTCTTATAGAAGCTACCTCGGCAAAAGCAATGAGGTAAAAACCCTCCTACAGCAGGTCAATGCTGATCCCGAAGAACCTGCCACTTTCTTACCTTCAATCCAATCTCTCGTAAAAGAGGTTGCCCGCTGGAATGGAGATAGAGGACGTTACCCAGACCAAAAGTGCAAAGAATTGCTCAGCACGAAGGAAGGAAATGGCGCTTCTATTAACCTCTTGCTCACCGGTCTTTTGAGAGAAGCGGGATTCGAAGCTCATCCCACCCTCATCAGCACTCGAGATCATGGCGCAGTGCAATCCTTTAAAGCCATGAGTGATCAATTTAATCATCTAGTGGTATATGTCAACTTAGGGGAGAGCTATGTGATGATGGACGCTACCGATCCATTTTGCCCTGCGGGAACGCTTCCCTTTGCAGACCTCAATGGTAAGGGATTTATTCTAGATAATCGTGGAAAAAACTGGACGACTTTAGAAAGTCCTGCCAAATTTGAATCATGGCTGAGAGGCTCTATTACGATTGCGGAAGATGGTAAAGTTTCTGGTTCTCTAGCCTTTAATGATAAAGGATATGAAGCCATGACATGGCGTAAGCATCTCTACCGAAATGAGAACGATGAAGAGGAGTATATGGAAACGCGCGTTTTGGAAGACGTTCCTGACGCTGAAATCACTGAAATAAAACTCGAGAACCTTGAATCAATAGGGGAAACGCTGAAGACAAAGTGTCAATTTAGTTCGGCACAGTTTAGCAATGCTAGTGGGGATTTTATCTA
>CAZHOC010001467.1:0-1884 GCA_964534295.1 uncultured Bacteroidia bacterium
AATGATCACGGGTGGGTGCTCCACCTTAAAGTAGTCAATGCTCCATTGGCCGTTTCCTTGGAAACAAAGTCCGTGGTACTTGGCGTTGAAGCGCTTCCAAGGGAGGCGAAAAACTTCTTTATCATTGATAAAGCCATAGAGTGACCGCCCTTCTTTCTCAATCCTTATTTCATTGGCTTCTCCCGCTTCTTTGATGCGGCGATTTTTGGTCCAATCGATCAGGACCTTTTCCGTCCCATGATCCATGGAGATAACTCGAAAACTGCCTTCTGGTCTGATGAAGAAGGCGTGGTAGCGTTCCCCGGAGGGGTCCACACTCCAACAAATACCACTTGCATTGAGTAAAGACTGAGGCGAAAGCTCAATTTTAGTCTCTATGGCCAAGCGGACCACATCCTTCAAAAAAAGCTCTTTGGTAAAGCAAGTAATCTCACTACTGCGGTGTTCAAATTGAACAAAACCACTATCCCAGCGAGCACTATAATCGAGATGATCACCCATGGGCCAGTCTTTAGCTGGCTCAGTAAAGGTGTCGAATAGCAGGGGGCTGTCTTGGGGGAAAGCTAGGCTATAAAGCCCACAAATTAGTATTAAAAGCAAGTATCGCATCGTTCACTTAATTACGGCAAAAGCGCGTAATTATGCGAAATCAATTTCGACAAATCGAAATTATCGCGAGATTATTCGCCAAGCTTGAGGATCTCTCACAAAGAAATGATCCGCATCTACCTTTTGTTTGCCATACAGCACGACCCCACTTTGCTGTCCTCCTGTGGGAATGTAACGGGTCTTGAATACCATGCGACCGTTGATATGAAACTCCACTAGATCTCCGACCCTACGCATCCCGAGTAGATTGGTCTTACCCGAGGGGTAAACCAGTTTGCTTTCTGTCCAGCGTTTGACATCCTTAAAACGCCCATCTCTCACTTCTAAGATGGTGTATTGGCGATTGGCACTGATCAATAAAGCGTAATAGGATTTTCTATCTCCTGTCACTCCCCAAACCAAACCATATCCCATGTTTTTGGGACCAGAGTCATGGGTTACTGCTACTTCTACATAAAATGGATTAGTAGGCGACATGATGGGCATTTGACGGAGCAAAAATGCACCCTGCTTAACATTCTTATTACGTACTTGGTAAGCGCCATCTTCGATCAAGGCTACCACATCATCGGTAGCTTGGATTGGCCATACATTGCGATTGTCAACAAAGCTGTCGTGAAATAGCATGGCGCTGATAGAATCACGGATCACGCTACGCATGGAATCCTCATAGACTATCAAAGCCAATGAATCCACGGCTCTAGTCTTGTTGAATAAGCGTTTGTGAGGTCTTTGGGCGAAAGAGGCGGTAATCGAGGAGGCAAAGATCAGTATTAGCAAAATTTGACGAAGCATAAAAGCTCTCTTTGAAACCCTTACGCCTACAAAAACAAATAGTGTGCTAAGATTGATCGGACTTTGCAATCAGAAAAATATCTCAGTCCATATCGCGCGACAGCTGCTCTAATCGGTCTTTTTCGCTGGCTGTTAAATTTTCAAATCCTTCTTTTTGCACTTTATCCAAGAGATAATTGAGCTCTGCCTCGGGGGAGATAAACCTAGTTTTGGCGGCTCCGCTCTTTGGCTTAGACTTTTTGAAAGTAGACTGGACTTTGGATTTGCGGAAGCGCTCTTTGATCTGCTTATTCTGATAGCTCATATAGTTGGGGATGAGCAAAAACTCAGGCTTCATCACCAAAAAGTAGAGAAATACGATCATCGGTAAGGTGATCCCTAATAGTATCCATGGATGGGCTTGTAAAATTTGAGGTGCTAGCGCGATAGCCAAAATCACACCGATTATACTTCCGCCAAGGTGAGCTTCATGCCCAATAT
>CAZHOC010001468.1:0-1884 GCA_964534295.1 uncultured Bacteroidia bacterium
CATAGGATCAAGACCTGTGGTCTCAGTATCGAAGCATACCTCACCCGCGGCTTGGATCTCGGCGATCAGGGCTGAGCGTTCCTCGCTAGAGGTGAGTAACTTATAATCCGTCTCAATTTCTTCTAAAGTCTTCTTGTCTGAAGGCATGCTGCTCTCTGGAATGGGCGCATCGCCTACATTATTGCCAAAGAGATCCTTTTGTAGTTCGGACTGGTTGGGGTTGAGTTTAGAGTTGAGGATACGCTGAGTGGTAGTACGAAACTCCAGCTCACTCATAAGCACCATCAAAGCTTCTAAGTCGCAATGCTCAACGCGCAGCTCCTTTTCATCCCACTCATAAGGCACATCGGTTTTGATGGTCGCCAAATCCTTTGAGAGGAGACCTTGCTCAGCATGCTCGATGATACTGGCCTTGATCGCCTTTTTGGTGATGCTTTCGACATTTTCGATGATCTCCTCGACCGTGCCATACTCTTTGATGAGGCTGACCGCCGTCTTATCACCGATCTTAGGAATCCCTGGGATATTATCTACCGAATCGCCCTTGAGACCGAGGAAGTCAATGATGCGCTCCGGTGGAATGCCAAACTTTTCTTCTACCTCAGCTGGCCCTAGCACATCATAGCCACCCCCTTTGTATTGCGGCTTATAAAAGAATACATTTTCCTTTACTAACTGCGCATAGTCTTTGTCAGGCGTAACCATGTAGACATCAAACTCTGCCGGATCAGCCATCGCAGAAATGGTTCCGATCAAATCGTCGGCTTCGAAGCCCGGTACCGATAACTTACAAATGTTTAAGGCATCGAGTAAGCGATCTAAGTAAGGAAAAGCAGCCCGCAGATCTTCGGGCATTGCTTCACGATTGGCTTTGTATTCTGGGTATTGCTCATGCCGAAAAGTCGGTCCGGGAGGATCCAGGACCACGGCGAAATGAGACGGATTTTCTTTATTGATGATCTCCAACAATGAGTTGGTAAAACCAAACATGGCGGAGGTATTGAGACCTTTGGAAGTAATACGAGGGTTGCGGATAAAGGCAAAATGCGCGCGATACATCAGCGCCATCGCATCGAGCAAGAATAGTTTCTTTTTAGACATATGATCTCAGGGATATATTTGAATTTAAAGGTAGTAAAGGTTTGGGAGATATGTAGCAAGCAAAGGGATTTCCAAGACTAAGGCAGAATGCTTACTTAAATTGAGTTACCTTATCCATCAATCGTTTGACCCGATCACCATCCAAGGCCTGAGTCCAATGTCCCCCTTTTTTGAACCATGAGCCGATGATGAGGCCATCGCAGTGCGGGAGGTAGTGTTCGACATTGTCGAAGGTCACTCCTGAGCCTACCAATACCGGAATATCAACGCTCTCTTTGACCGCTGCGATTTGTGCTATATCAGCCGTTTCTCCAGTGGAGGCTCCGGTAACGATCACGCCATCACTTAAGAAAAATTGCGCGGCCTTGGCCGTTTCGACCAGGCTCACATCCTTGGTGATGGCATGGGCGCTGTGTTTTTTCTTGATGTCAGTAAAGACCGCAATCTGTTCCGCTCCGATCTGCTTTCGGTAGCGTAGTAAGTCGCCGGCATCACTTTGCATACTCCCTTCGTCAGCGACGTGCGAAAAAACAAAGCCTTCGGCTCTGATAAAGTCAAGTCCGGCGACCAAGGCTACCGCTAAAGCGGCTTTATTAGCCCCCGCAAGGATTTGAATCCCACAGGGAAGGTCTGCATTGTCTTTCACCACTTGGGCTACTTGGGTCATGCTAGCCACGATTTCTGGGCCTACTTCGCGATTGAGGTAGGGGACATCGTGCATATTTTCGATGGCGATGGCGTCTATGCCCGCAGCTTGATAAATCTTTGCTTCCTCAGCTACCT